>JAPOSK010000077.1 GCA_026709725.1 Paracoccaceae bacterium
TTGGAGATCACCGTCCCTGTTGGCATCGAAGATGATCATCGGATGCATGTTGCCATCCCCGGCATGAAACACATTGGCGACGGGAAGATTGTATTCGGTGGAGAGTTCAGCGATCCGCTTCAGCACTGTTGCCAGTTTGGCAACCGGTACGGTTCCATCAAGACAGATGTAGTCTCCAATCCGACCGAGCGCGCCGAATGCCGATTTGCGACCGAGCCAGATCCTGGCCGATTCCTCCTCCGAGCCGCTCACCCGGACCTCAACGGGTTTATGGCGGTCAACAATCTCCTGGATCAGGGCAAACTGGTGATCAATATCGGCATCGGTCCCTTCAACCTCTATGATCAGCAATGCCTCCACATCAGGGTACCCGGCCCCCACATGGGCCTCGCAGGCCCGAATGCAGGGATTGTCCATGAACTCGATGGCTGCGGGCAGGATTCCATCTGAAATGATGTCAGCAACGCAGGCGCCGGCCACCTCGACGCTGTCGAATCCGGCCAGCAGCGGTCGGGCGCCCGCTGGCTGTGGCCGAATTTTCAGAACGGCTTCGGTAATGATCCCGAACTGCCCCTCGGATCCACAGACAAGACTCAGGAGGCCGGCATTGCCATCATCAAGGCCACCAATGCCAAGATCGACGATGGAGCCATCCATCAGCACCATACGGACGCCGAGAAGATTGTTGGTTGTCACACCGTATTTGAGGCAGTGGGCACCTCCGGCATTCATGGCAATATTGCCGGCGATCGTGCAGGCCAGCTGGCTTGATGGGTCAGGAGCATAGAACCATCCTTCGGGCGCAACTGCACCGCTGACACCAAGATTGGTAATCCCCGTCTGGACACGAATTTGCCCGGTTGCATAATTTGCCTCAAGAACCTGATTCATTTTTGAGACACAGAGGACGACGCTCTCTTCGACCGGCAGTGCTCCACCGGCAAGCGAGGTCCCCGCTCCCCGCGGTGTCACCCGCACACCCTCCTCATGACAGATTCTGAGCATCATGGCGACATCTTCAGTGCTTGAGGGCAGAAGGACTGCGAGCGGGAGGCATGTGTACGCACTCAGCGCATCGCATTCGTACGCCGACGTCTCGAAGGCGTCCTCAAGGACAGACTCAGCCGGAAAATTCCTCCGCAATCGATCAAGTGCCGCTTCTGTCATCCCAACCCTCTTCTGATCCCGCTGCACCCAGTGCTTATCATGACATTCCATCGTTCGGCAAATCAATTGTCCTGAAGATCAACGGGGACGGTCCTGTGCGCCCCCGCCCCGACGCTCACGCTGCCGGCCTCGCAACCCGCCAACCGGCGGGCAACGGTCAGGCCTGCTCTCCCGATTCCGGGCGGGATGAATCCGCCCCCCCATGCTGCCGGTGCTCATCCACTGCCGACGGAACACGGACCGTCAGCAGGACCTGCCCGGTGTGGACTGAACTCCCGTTCAGCCCGTGACCCATTCCCGGCGGATACCGGGCTTCATGCCCAATCGGAATGGCAGACCGGTACAGGGACCGAAGCCAGAAGACACCGGATCGTCATGCAGGCGATTGAGCGCGCCCATCTCCCAGAAAACGCGGGCGGCAGGGACAGCCGTCTGACCGATCGCCAAAATCCGCCCGCGTGACGGTCAATCCCTCACCGACCGTATTTCGCTCCGGGCGGTATTGCCTCCTGGACACAATCGCAGCCCATCCTGACCATTGGTACGGCCCCCGCCGGCCTGACCCCGTGCTTTGGCCGATTCGGACCACGGGGCAGTCGCCCGGAATTCGTATTCACGCTCACGCTGCGGCGTTATCCTGCCACAATCCGGTGCCCTTCAGGCTCGTCCCAAAACTGCAATCCTTCCGTCACCCGAACACGGCATCGGGTTTCCGGGTGATCCGGAATCGATCCGCACCCCCGCATGCGGGGCATGGGCCGGTGAATTGCCAAGTGCCGGATTCCAGTTTCTCGAAGTCTGCCCTGCCTGTCAGTTCCGGAGAGATCGGCGATTCCCGCCCTGATTCGGCCCATATGCGGCACTGCCCCAATCCTTCATGCCCAATACCTCCCGCACCACCCGAAATATGCGGGTGCAGGAAATCAGTCACGATTCCGGGTCCAATCACCAGCGAGCTTCCTCTCACGGGCAACATCGTCCCATGCCACGCCATCATCAGAATGCACCTCCAGGTGCTGGTGGATGATGGTACCGGCGGGGCGAATCGGTCTGCAGGAAGCGGGCGGGGGAGTTATGAACAAAATAAAACCTGCCGATTCGATCTGCCTTATCGTTACGAAATTGCGCCCTGATCCGAGTTTTGTCACACCGGATGATGAGCCGTTGCCCCCGCCTGCCAGCCAGCACCCGATCCCGCCACTGCCATCGCATAATACCCGAGTGCGGGGCTCGGCACTCTCCCACCTGCCGCCAGGGATCACCCCTGCAAGGGTTCCCTGGTTCGTATCACGAGCCTCGCACAAGGCGGGCTGCTGCATTTCACCCGCCGCTGGCTGGTCCGCCTGAAGGACATCCACCCTGCAAAAACCTGAACTTATTGCAGTTCTTTGTAATCTTTCACACTTCAACTTTTCTAACATAATACTTATTATTGGCCTTTTGCAAAAGTCCATGATTATCAATGGGTTGGTTTTTAAAAGTCCTTTATTCTCAACACTTGCAGAAAATCCCGCTTTGCGGTCATCAGGGTGAAAATCATGGGTGATCACCCATGATTTGCCGGTTTCGACCCATGCCGGTGGACTCCGCCCGATCCGGCCCCGAACCTGCACACGCATCGAACATGGATCCATGTCCCGATCCATTTTGTTTCAGGGCAAGGGCCTCTGGGTGAACAGGGGGCGAAAATCGGGCATCGAGTGACGGCATCCAGGCCGTCATCGAGTGCGGGGAATCCGGATTGTCCGGATCACCCGGATTTTGCCACTGATCTGACCCAGATTGACCGCATTGCCGGCATGATCATCGAGTGTCCGGATTCCCTCATTCGACCGGCGGAAGTCGGTGGAAGTCCCTGGTCGGACTTCCATGCCGATTGTCCGGATTCCCGCCCTGGTCATGCCTCTCTCGTTGCCGGCATGACCAATCATGCCTTCAATCCGTTCTCCGGGGCAGTAGAGAGCCGTTCAGAACCCTGATCAACGACACATTTTGACCCGGCGGGGTCATGATCGGGATGGTTCCAATTTCCTGATCCATGCCGTTATGCTTGTCCGAACCGGCATGACCGGGAGAGACATGAAGGAAAGCGTATGCTGTGGAAAATTTTCAAGGCGATCTGGCTGATAATCGGCATAATGCTCGGCATAGTGCTCGGATTGTCTTTCCTTGGGTTAATCATTGCGGAGGTGGCCCGGGCCCAGCCGGCAGGGTGGACCGGCCCATGGTGGACCGCCCCGGTCTGCACAGGCGATCCCGGCCCCATGTGCTGGCAGGAGTTCGACAACAAGCCGGGGTGCTGGTCGCTGAACAGAAACGACTGGGATGATGTGGTGATCACATGGTCCGGTGAGTGTCGGGATGGCCGGCCTGACGGGTTCGGGGTAGCGGTCTACTACGGGAGAGAAGCCGGGAAGCGGGTATCGAGATCGCAAGAAGGCCTATTTATGGATGGCAAGCCGCTTGGTCGCTGGGTCTATCGCAATGGCATGGGCCAGGTGTTGTTTGAACTCTATTTTTATGACCCAGGGCCATGATTGCCCCCATGCTGACA
>JAPOSK010000426.1:0-1956 GCA_026709725.1 Paracoccaceae bacterium
GTTGCGGCTTGACGAGGCTGCTGAAACGGTTGCGATGTTCCGTGATCATTTCAACATCCCTCTCCTTCATCTCGAGAGACAGGATCTGTTTTTGCAGAATCTTGCGGGCGTTGCCGAACCCGAAGCCAAACGCAAGATCATCGGCAAACTGTTCATTGACGTCTTCAGGGAGGCCGCCGGAGGGATGGAGGGTGTCAGCTTTCTTGCCCAGGGAACTCTCTATCCTGATGTCATTGAGTCCGTCAGTGCGACCGGCTCGGCCAGCGCCACGATAAAATCCCATCACAATGTCGGCGGACTGCCTGAAGATCTCGATCTTGACCTCGTTGAACCCCTGCGCGAACTCTTCAAGGATGAGGTGCGCCAACTCGGCCGCGAGCTTGGGCTCCCGGAGGCTTTTCTGCGCCGCCATCCCTTTCCGGGTCCGGGGCTTGCCATTCGCTGTCCGGGTTCCATTGATGCGGAAACCCTTGACATCCTGCGCAGGGCCGATGCAATTTTCATTGATCAGATCCGTGCATACGGGCTCTATGACTCGATATGGCAGGCCTTTGCCGCGCTCCTGCCTGTTCGCTCTGTGGGCGTCATGGGCGACAGCCGAACCTATGAGCGTTCCTGCGTCCTTCGTGCGATCACCAGTTCAGATGGCATGACCGCGGAAAGCTACCCTTTTGATCATGACTTCCTCACCGCCACCGCAACCCGCATTGTCAATGAAGTCGCCGGTATCAACCGGGTGCTGTATGATGTCACCTCCAAACCACCCGCAACGATCGAGTGGGAATAGAAACGGCGCCGGGGCCCCACCGATTGTCTGCATCGGGATGTGGTCTCCTTCCAAAATCCCGCTGCGCCCGACTGCGCGGCAGCAATCCGGGTCGAATGGTTCCAACCCGACGGCGCTGTTGCATTGACAGACCTGTTTCTCTGTGAATACAGTCCCGGTTACGTCGATAACGTGCCAATGCGACCAATGACTGCGAAGCATTCCTGTCTGTCGGTCGCTGCGCCTCCATCGGCAATGCGCATACGGTCGGAGTTTACGGATCAACAGGTCAATGATCTACCAAACTGCAAAAGCGTGGCAGCAGGCAGAGCAAAAGCGCATTCTCCTCTTCGGCATGTCCGGCGTGGGCAAGACTCATCTCGCGAATATGCTCCGTGATTGTGGTGACTGGTTTCACTACTCGGTCGATTACCGGATTGGGACCCGCTACATGGGCGAAGAAATTGTCGATAATTTCCGGCGTGAGGCCATGAAAAACCCCTTCCTGGCCGGTCTCCTCAAATCCGATTCGATCTGTCTTGAATCAAAGATCACATTCAAGAATCTCGACCCGCTCTCGACCTATCTGGGCAAGCCGGGCTCCGCGGAACAGGGCGGCATTCCGTTTGCCGAGTATTGCCGCCGCCAGACCCTGCATCGTGAGGGCGAGATCGCTGCCCTGCGTGACACCATTGCATTCATTCACAAGGCGCAGGACATCTATCGCTACAGGAATTTTGTCTGTGATTCCGGCGGCTCCATCTGCGAAGTCATCGACCCGGACAATCCCGCTGATGCGCTCATGGCCCTGCTGTCCCACCATATCCTGCCGGTCTGGATTCGTGGCTCTGATGATCTGACACAGGAACTCGTCAAGCGATTCAATCGATCACCCAAACCAATGTATTATGAACCGGATTTTTTGCAGGAAGCATGGGATGCCTATCTTGCAGCTGAGGCGTCAACGGAGGATACGGTCGACCCGAACGCTTTCATCCGCTGGACCTTTGCCAGAGTCATTGCCCGACGGACAGAACGGTATGAGGCCATGGCACATCATTGGGGCGTAACCGTTGCATCTGAAGATGTGGTTGATGCACGGGATGAACGGGAACTGGTTGATCTGATTGCGCATGCAATTGACCGCAGGGCCTCGTTGAGCTGATGCCCATAATCATCCCCTCCCAGTT
>JAPOSK010000426.1:1966-3719 GCA_026709725.1 Paracoccaceae bacterium
CTCCCAGTTGCCGGCCCACACGATCCTGGCCCGTGAGGGCGTGATGGTGATGTCCCGAACGCAAGCCGCAAGACAGGATATCCGACCGCTTGAGATTGGCCTGCTGAACCTGATGCCCGACAAGCCGACGACGGAAACCCAGTTCGCAAGGCTGATCGGGGCAACACCGCTGCAGATTCGGATGACGCTGATTCGGATGACCCATCATAAATCCCGCCACACCACAGAGAAACATATGGGAGAGTTCTACAGGTCCTTCGCTGAGATCAGGGCGGACGGGCAGAAATTTGATGGACTGATCATCACCGGAGCCCCAATCGAACTGATGGACTACGAAAGTGTTGGGTATTGGGATGAGTTTTGCGAAGTGCTTGAGTGGCTGCCCGGACATATCCATGCAGCAATCGGTGTCTGCTGGGCCGGCATGGCGATGCTGTATGCCTGGCACGGTCTTTCCAAACACAGAATGCCTGCCAAGGCTTCGGGATGTTATCGGCATCGTGCGACACAACGGGGCATCCCCATTCTGCGCGGCCTCAATGATGAGTTTGTCATGCCGGTCTCCCGCTGGACATCCCTCAGCTCCGCCGAGATTGCTGCACATGATGATCTTGAAGTGCTGATTGAGCCACTCGGTCGGGATGCCGGGATGGTTGGTCCATGTCTGGTCGCCGATTCATCCCGCCGGACCCTGATGATCATGAATCACTTCGAATACGACTGGGACACCCTGAAGAAGGAGTACGTCCGTGATCGGGAAAAAGAGGCATCAACACCGATCCCGCGAGACTACTTCCCGGACGATGACAGCAGTAAGATCCCGCAAAACCGCTGGCGCTGCCATGGCCATCAATTTTATGGCAACTGGATCAACGAGATCTATCAGGCAACACCCTTTGATCCGGAGGCCATCGGACAGGGTCCGGGCACCGCCCTGTGCACATGAATCGTGCGCGGTATCATCATGGGAACCCCAGGGAGGCTCGCTCTTATTGATTGCAACTCCTGATCTTGTGATCATGCACAACTCCCGAGACCGTGACAACCGCCCATGCAGCCAAAAAGGTCGGCGTGTCACCTGCTGCACCCCATTGTCACTTCAAATCCAGGGATGCCGTGTTCGAGGAGATTTCCTGCCGTCGATTTGAAATATTCGCCGATCTGATGGAGTGTGCATACCGGAAAGCCCAGCCTTCAACCCTGACAGCCTTCGAGACCACATGTCGGGCATATCTGACCCTTGCCAACAAATATCCCGGCCACTCCATCATCATGTTTGAATCAAGCGTTTCGCTGGTCGCCGATCCCAATGGGTTCCTCCCAACGAATCGACAGGGTGCGACACAGGATCGGCGATTGCCTCCAGTGGTTGATCTCGGGGGGACTCTTCCGGGCCTGTCCCGAAAGAGGTCGGGACCAGACAGAAGAATCAGCCCCTTGCGGAGAGGGGTTTCCCGATCTGGAAGGACATCGTTTTGGGATATGTGGCCGCTGTCATGATCGCATGTCACCCGTCGCGTGGAAACGACCGGAAGCCAGCCTCTGGAGCGGTGCGGGAGGACATCGGATTCCATGTCGCACTTTGCACCTTTGTTGGGACGAAGCCGATGATCGTCAGCCGCTGGCCCGCCTCTTGCCAATCCGGGATAGGACCCCTATCCTGGGTGAAATACCGCTTGCTAGGGAGAGACACCTTGCCCGCGCTGCTGCGTCGTCACCGCACTGCCATCGCCACCCTCTCCATGGCCCGCCC
>JAPOSK010000013.1 GCA_026709725.1 Paracoccaceae bacterium
TGGCCGATGATCCCGGAAAAACCGACCGGGATGGTGCGGCGTGCGTCTGACAGGATCATCACCGATGCAAAAACATATTCGGTCCAGGCGGTGACAAAAGCGAAGATTGCCACAGCAGCAATACCCGGAGCCGTCAGCGGGATCATGATGCGCCACAGGATTGTCAACAGTGGTCCGCCATCCAGTCGTGCTGCTTCCTCGACCTCTTTCGGAATTGATCCAAAAAAGGATCGCAGCATCCAGATCGCAAACGGGAGGGCAAAGGCAACATTGACAATCACCAGTGCTGCGAGTGTGTCAATGAGACCGATTCGGGCAAAAATGGAAAAAAGTGGAATCAGTACCACAATCGAGGGAAAGGCATAGGCCAGCAGAATGATGCGGTAGTAAAGTTCACGCCCCTTGAACTGAAGTCGGAAGAACGCATATCCGCACGGGATTGCCAACGCCAGTGTAAGAAAGGCAGACAGACCGGAAACCACAAATGAGTTTATGAGATAGGTTCCATAGTCCGAAGTCGAAAGCAGCCGTGCGTAATGTTCCAGTGTCAGTGATTGCGGGAACAGCGTTGGCGCTCGGGCGATAATTTCCTGAGGTTCCTTGATAGAGCCGGAGATAACCCACCAGAATGGTAAGCCGATCAGTCCCAGGAAAAACACGATTCCGGCACCAAGTGCCAGATTCCATGCCGGACCCCGCGTCATCGCTCATCTCCGGCAAATGCAAGCGAGCGTGTGGCAAACACTGCAAAGGTCATCAGGAACAGTGTGGCGAGGACTGCGATCGCGGCTGCTTCGCTCATCCGGTAACTGCGGAATGCGGTTTCATAAATCAGGACGGGAATTGTCCGCGTTGCACCGGCGGGGCCGCCTTGGGTCATCAGCCAGATGATATCGAATACATTGAATGACAGCAGGGTCCCGATGATCAGCAGCACAGTCAGCGTCGGCGCAAGAAGCGGCCATGTAATGCGCGTGAAACGCCTGAATGCCCCCGCACCGTCAATGCGTGCGGCTTCGTGGAGTTCGGATGGAATCCGGGTCAGGCCAGCGAGGATCATAAGCGCAATGAACGGAAACCAACGCCAGGAGTTGATGAAAACCAGGGTGGTGAAAGCACCTTCGGATGTGGCAAAGAAACCGACCGGATCCTCAATGAGTCCAATTTGCATCAGGATGGGATTGATCATGCCTCCCGATGTGGAAAACAGCCAGCGCCAGATCATGACCACGACGACGGTTGGTACAATCCAGGTGAGGATGATCCATGTTCTCGCAACCTGAAAGCCCGGGAACCTTTGATGCAGGATCAGGGCCGCGACCAGTGCAAGGACAGTCTGCAGGACAGCATTGGCAAGGACCCAAACGAGGCTGAGGCCCGCTGACTCCCAAAAGGTCGCAGAGCTGAGGATAAATCGGTAGTTCTCAAACCCCACCCAATCACCGCTTGTGCCGACGCTGCGAACATTTTGCAGGCTAAGGAAAAACGCGGAAACCAGCGGCCACGCCAGCGTGGCCGCTAGGAACAGGAGTGCCGGAGCAACGAATGCGGCAGCAGGAATCGATCGGTGCACCGCAGCGTCTGTCCGGGTTTCAGCGTGACAGGCTTTCCATCCGGGTCTGCCCACTCACAACTGCATCGGCGGGCATCATGCCGCTGACGACGATGCTTTGCAGCGTTTCAGCGAGGACGTTTTGTGCCGAGATGGATGCAATTGCCGGGAAGACACGCCCGGACGTAAAGCCGAAGAGTCTGCCGTTTTGACCATTGGTGATGACAGTCTCGATCTGCTCGCGATACTCCTGAACAACCGGATCGTTCCAGAATGAGTTGGCGGTCGATCCTGTTGCGGTCACCGGCATGAACAGTCCCGGTTCCATGTTCAGGAATCGACCGTAGTTCTCCGGCTGCAACAGGAATCTGATAAACTTCCGGGATGCTTCACGTTCGGCATTTTCCTCTGAGAGCAGCATCACAGCATTGGCATATGCAATCGTGGCGTTGTCGCCCGAACCATCGCGTGTCGGAATTGCGGCGACTCCGAGATCGGCAGCATCGCCCTCAGCCTGGTTCTCATATGTTGATATGACGGTGAATTGCATGATCATGCCGCAGCTGCCTGATGCAAAGCAGGCTTCAGCTTCACCCCAGGTCCAGGATGTGGCATCTGGCGGCGAAAACGCCATCATGGAGTTATAGAAGTCGTACGCCGCAACCGTTTCCGGATTGTTGAAGCGCAGTGAGCCGTCTTCATTGTAGATCTCGGATGCACCGCCATTGACCATAACTGAATAAACCGTTTGATCCGTGTAGAGTTGACGGTTGGCAGGCAGGCCCATACCGAAGCGACCATCTGCAGTCAGCGCCTCAGCAGCTGCGCGCCACTCGTCCCAACTGGCGGGGACGTCAAGACCGGCTTCTTCAAACACACTCTTGCGGTACCAGAGATTCAGTGTCATGTTGTAGAGCGGAACAGCCCAAACGCCGCCATCATAGCTGTAGGCTTCCACAGAACTGTCAACGAAATCATGCTCTGCATCAAGGTCCTCAACGAATGCCTGTACTGATGTCAATGCACCGATGTCTTTCAGGATTGGAGCGAAGTCCGGAATCGCAAACAGCATATCCGGGCCAGCACCAGCGGCAATTGCCGCTGGTGCCTTGGCATAGATTTCACCCCAGTTCTGCGGTTCCTGGTTGACGACGATGTCTGGATTGGCAGCGTTGAATTCATCAATCAGCGTTTGAATGCGTTCAACCCGATGTGGTGGCTGTTCCATATGCCACAATGTGATTCTGACGGTTTCCGAGATCGCCTGGACAGGTAAAGCCAGCAGCAATCCGGTGATCAGTGTCCCAATCATCATTTTCATATCATGTCCTCCATTTGTGATTTTTGGATCTACAGGTGCCGGTTTCGCGCTTTGAAACGCTCGACCAGTGCCCTGTTGCTTTCCTGTGCGCCCGGCATATTGGCACTCAGGAAGACAGGTGGATTGCCCTCCTCTGCGAGACGGTAGGCAACTTGAGCAAATATGGCATTGATGACAGCTGCCCCGATCACGGTCGATGCAGGACCGGTCTTAAGTCCTGTATCTGGCATTTCAATGATGGCATCACCGGGAGGTATGCCGTTATCGATGACAATGTCGGCAATGTCAGCCAGTTTTTCGCGCCCGCCAGCGGAGGCTGTGGAGTAGGCGACTGAGGTGACGGCGATCACTGTGCAGCCGATTTTCCGTCCGATATGCGCAGCTTCAAGCGGTGCGGCATTTGTGCCCGAATTGGATATGACGAAAAGTGTGTCCTTGGCGGCGATCGGATATCGGTCGAAAATAGGTTCAACAATGCCGGGCGTGCGTTCGCTCATCGTGGATGCAATTGCACCTTCATGCAGCATGGTGACCGGGTCCAGGATTGGCACGGCGAAAGCAAGTCCACCTGCACGATAGTGCACTTCCTCGGCAAGCATGGGGGAGTGCCCGGTGCCAAACACATATGCGAGACCATCATTCTGCGCTGTTGTGACGAGGGCATTCACCGCGGCAGCAATTGACTCGGCGGCATCCGATCTGAGAGCTTTCAGACGCATACAGATTGTGTCAAGATACGCATCAGCAATCACGTTCATTGGCTGTTCTTTCCGGTAATGACCTGCTGAACTTTCAGAACAAAAGCGTCGCCCCGGTAAGTCGACTGGACGAACTCGAAC
>JAPOSK010000261.1 GCA_026709725.1 Paracoccaceae bacterium
CGTTGTTGTGCCACTGGTAGGGGATGCTCGACAGATAGGCCTTGAGGGTGGCGGCGAAGCCTTCGAAGTCACCCGTCTCGAGACGGGTACAGAGATCACGGCCCTGGCCGGTGGCTTCCGTGACCGTCTTGCCCAGATGCTGGAGCAGGCCCCGGTTGAGGCTGATCTGGACTTCCTGATTCGGATAGTCCAGCCGGTAGAGGGTGTCGAAGCCATCGCTCCGCTCGTCGGTGATGGTGAGGTACCCAGTCTGGAACAGCAGGGCCTCGGCACTGATGTCACCCACTTCGAACCTCGAGACCAGGGACCGGTCGGCCAGGCACCCCTCCAGCTCCATGGGGCCGACCGACCTGGCCTTGAGGGTCTCGAAGAGGAAGCGCGGCGAGCCGGTCTCGAACCAGTAGGGCTTGAACTTGCGATCCTCGAACAGCAGCAACACATCGAAGGGATTGTAGAGCCGCTCTGCGCCCAGCCAATTGTAGCCGTTGTACCAAGTGCGGATGGTCTCCCGGTCGAGGCCCTTGAGTTCGGGGGCGAACACCGTGTCGAGATCGGCGTCGGTGTAGCCGCAGATGGCGGCGAAGCGGGGATCGAGGCTGATGTCCTTGAGGTTGTTGAGATCGGAGAACAGGCTGACCTTGGAGAACATGCTCACACCGGTGACGAAGACGAAGCGGACATGGGCGGCGCTGTCCTTGATGATGCCGTAGATGCCGCGCAGGGACTCCCGGTTGGCGCGGGCCCGGTCGGGGTCGGGCAATGCATCGAGGATCGGCTTGTCGTATTCGTCGACGAGGACCACCGCCTGCTGCCCGGTCGTGTGGTGGAGACGGTCCAGAAGGTTGCGGAGCCGCCGCGGTCCTGTATTGGACGTGCTCGCTGGCGTGAGGCCATACTCATCCTCGACGGCCTCCAGCTGCTCAAGAACGTCTCCTTCGATCTCCTCCGGCGTGCTGTACTTCCCATCAAAGCTCAGCCGCAGCACGGGGTGGGTCACCGACCAGTCCCAGTGGTCATGGATGGCCAGTCCCCGGAAGAGGGCCTCCTGCCCCTCGAAGAGGGCCTTGAGCGTGTCGAGGAGCAGGCTCTTGCCGAAACGGCGTGGACGGGAGAGGAAGTAATGGCGACCACCCTTCACAAGCTGCCGGATGAGGGGCGTCTTGTCGACGTAGTAGAACCCCTCGCTCCGGATGGTCGCGAAGTCCTGGATGCCGATGGGCAGATGTTGACGGGTCATGTTAGCTGTCTCACACTTTGCGGGCATGCTCCATCATTCAGAATCATGCTTTCCCAATTTGGTGTAGCGGGATTTTTCAATTGTCTCAGGATGCCTTCGCGACAAACATTTTCGGCTTCTGACACCTGATCAAATTGCTCGTCTGCAAAATCAGGGTCACCGCCGCGTATGACCGTAGAATCTTTCCCATATACATCTCTGAGTGTGTCGTGGATATCTTTGCGCTCTTGAAAATCCTTTCCAAGGTGCCGAGCCACGTAAGTCGCAATGCGTAAGCTTTTATCACCATCTCTACCAATATCATACAAGGCTTCAAAGGCGAAGGGAGGGACGGGGAGTGATTCTCCCATGGCTGACTTTTGCTGACATCTCCTGACGCTCCCCGATTCCTGACACGATTTGAACGAATCAGGCCACCCGTGCCAGGCGGAGCCGGTTGTCGTTGGCCCGGTCAACGGCCCCGGATGGTCGCAAGGTCGCCGCCATCCGGGCCCATGCGGCAAGGGTGTTGCGACCCGAAGCGATGACCATGGGACCGATGACGGACCGGATCGCGTCATGGACCGGACTGCCCTCCCATCCTTCCGGGACGAGCGTGCGGGCTTCGTGCGGACGCGACCCCCTCTGGATGCCTGCCCCCTGCCCCGACCTGCCATGGGTCCGCGTCTCCCCGGGACCTCACTGCCGGAACCCGACCGGAGCCGTCATGCAGGCTCTCCGCGTTCCCGTGGGGGCAATGGGCATGGACGGATACGGAAACCGGTCCAGACGCGTTCAGGCGGGTGCTGTCCGGGTGCCGATCACAGGATCGGTCAGGGAGCGTCCCGCAGATCTGAGCCGAGCCTGGGAGATCGGGAGATGCCGGATCAATGTTCTCGGGAAAAGCATCTGCAAGCAGGCCGCCATTGTCCGTGAACGCTGGCGGCACCACGCCACCATCAGCCATAAGATTGCCTGCAAAAGAGGCAGGAAGAACTCCAGGGACAGACAGACTCAGGCGATGGTCACCACCTTCTGCCTCACCACCTGATCTCATGGACCCCTTCTGTCCCCCGAAATCTGACACCGGACATGAAAACCCGGATCCTGGAAGGTCTTGTGCGCAACCGGATCCCACCGTGATCAACAGAGTGGAGAGACTGGAGGATGGGCATGACTGCAAGCGACCATGCCCGCCCCGGTCAGCCGTTACAACTGGCTGGATGTGGTGAGAGTTTCCATCATGGGGGAGAGCCGAATACCGCCCTGACCGCGATACGACTGCGGCTTCAGCTGAATTCTTTTTTGGCCTGAATCCGTTTTGGTCTGGAGGCGGGACGCCGGGTGATCCTGAGGCTGCGCAGATCAAGTTCCCGCTCGACATCTGCCATGCTGAGATCTGCATGCTCAAGTTTGACCGTCAGAAAGTACATGAGATCGGCTGCCTCAGCGAGAACATGGTCAGGATCCGATGCAGCGCCAAGCTCTTCCGCTTCCTCGACAAGTTTCCCGCGAAGAAAAGCGGGATCGTCGATGAGTCGACGGGTCAAAGATCCTGCATCGGCATTCTCCTTGCGGTCACGGACTGTCATCTGCAGGCGTTGAAGGCCCCGGTGCGGGCCGAAACATGTCCATGATCCAAGGTGACAAAAACCGGAACCGGCCTGTCGGACAATCATCAGAAGGGCGTCCCGGTCGCAGTCAGCCACAACCTGCAGCAACTCCTGCGTTGCTCCCGAGGTCATTCCCTTGCGCCAGAGTCCGCGCCTGCGGGACTGATAGACACCGATCCCCTCATCAATGGCTGCCCTGATACTCTCAACCCCGGACCAGACAAGCCCGAGAACACCTCGGCGTTCATCAGCAACAACCGTCGGCCAAAGACCATCCGCACGTTCGGTTTTGAGGGGTGCTGTAAACGCATCGGCAAGATCAAGATGGCCACGATAGAGTGCCATGCCAATCTGGGCGTCAACACCCTGACGGTCAAGCGCGGCAATTTCCTCCGCTGTTGTTATACCGCCGGCTACTGTGAGACGGGCCGGGCCGGCGGCGGAACTGAGCAGGGGAATCTGTGCGTGCGGATAACCGCTTTCCCTGCCCTCACCCTCAACGAATGTGACAAGAAACCCTCCAACGAGATCCCGCAGCCTGCCCATCCCGTCATGAACCGACTGTCCTGTACGCTCGGTCCAGCCCTTGATAACAACCTCGCCATCCCACGCGTCAAGCGCAGCGATGACACGGTCACGGGGCAGCCTGGCAAGGATGTCGGGAGATGCGGCTGTCCCGAGGACGATCTTCTCTGCGCCCCGATCAAGCCATTCCATGGCCGATGCCAGGCTGCGAATGCCGCCACCAACACGACACGGTGCAATGCGACACAATTCCTGAATGAGTTCGGTATTGTTCCCGCGACCGAGCGCTGCATCCAGATCAACAACAGCCACTTCGCCCACGCGACCAAATCGCCGGGCCAGCGGGCGCGGG
>JAPOSK010000371.1 GCA_026709725.1 Paracoccaceae bacterium
CCTCGTACAGGACCCATACGTGACAGCATGGAAACCGTAAGCATCCAGAATCACAGGAAAATAAAGGAGTTGCACCATGGCCACCAAACCCTCTCTGTCTCCTCTGTCTATTGCCATTGCCGCGGGCATGATGCTGGTTCTGGCGGGATGCATGGGTTCGACCAACCCCGAGACCGCTTCGCTCCTTGACAACATCAAAAACCTCTCCTCTGGCGAATACGACCGTCAGATTGCGGCCAATCAGGCCGAAGCCGCTGCGATCAAGCGCAACAATACCACTGCCCAGAGCGAAATTGCCGGACTGGAAACGCAAAAGCGTGCCAATGCGAGCGCGATTGCCTCTATGAGATCCCAGATCGCCAGAACCCGTCAATCGGCCTCGGCAGCGCGTGCTGCGGCCGCAGGGAATCAAGCGAGATTGGATCAGGTGTCCGCCCTTGACGCTCAGCTGGCTGCCGTGTCGGAAGAGGTCAACGCCGGCACAGCGGATCCGGCCATTACGCAGGATGAACTGCGTCGCATCCGGGCCGCCTATCATGCGATCTCCGGCTGATCGCACTGCCCTCTTTGAGGTGTCTGCGTGCAACAATGGATGGGCCGATCTTGTGGTTGTCCGCCCCTGCCTGCCAGCCCGGGATCTGAATTGGAGGAAGGGATTGACTGACGGACGCCATATATTCTCGCAGTCGTGCTATCTGGCGGCTCTCCTGGTCGGGCTTGTCCTCGCAATCACCCCGGCATTGGCGCAAGATGAAGAGTTTCCGGTGCGCCAGCCCAAGACGGGCCTTGCGATCCTGGATTGCGCCCCGCCCTCCCCGGCGCCGGAAAACAGCTGCCTGATGCGGGTGCCCTCAGATCACCGATTGGGCAATCTCTCTTCCCGTTCGCTGGGCGATCAATCTGCGGCATTCCGTATCGTGCGCCGCGATGATGATTTGCCTGATGGGCTAGTGATCTCCTCAACGCTGGTGCTCATCGACCTGTCGCGGGGGCCCAACAACGGGCGTCTGGGCAGCTGGAGTCGGGAACGCGATCAGATCCAGCGCGTGCTGAGCGGCCTGCCCCTCGACGGAGAGGTGGCCGTATATGGCTTTGGCGCCAACCTGCAGCAGATCGCCCCCTTCTCGCGCGACCGATACGCGATGCGCGACGCGCTGGAAGAGCTAGTTCCCGATCAGAACAATACTATCCTGTCTTCCAACATCACGGACGCGATCGAACTTCTGGCAGCGCGGGAACGTACGCTCCTGAAGAATCTAATCATCATTTCAGATGGCGAGGAGGAGGGTGTGCCGGATTTTGAGCGCGTGACTGCAAAGGCCGCCGAAGCAGGTGTGACACTATCCGCGCTTGGCATGTTCTGGCGGGCGCAGGGCAATGCGGCCACCTCGCGCGGAATCGATGTGCTAGACAGTCTGACCCAGCCGCAAAGCGGCCTCTCAACGAGCGTCTTCCTGACCCGCGGGGCCGAGGCGGCAGCGGCCGTCGGCGCGTTCATTGCACAATACGGCCGCTCGGTGGGTGACAGTGGCCTGATCCTGCCTTCAGGTGACCCCGCCTTGGCGCGCATCACAATCGAGATGCAGGTTCCGATCCCCGGTGAGGCTGGAAACACCGAAACGCGCAGCTACTCTGTGCAGTTCACGCCCGCCCGGGCCCAAGGCAAAGCGCCCGAGCCGGAATCAATGCCGCCGCCAGATCCCGTGGACGAAGACCTGATTTTTGGCTTCCCTGCGCTTTGGGTCTACATCGCCGCCAGCGTGGCGGGGCTATCGCTACTTATACTGCTCTTCCTGCTGCAGAGGGACAGCAGATCCGAGGAGACCGATGGGGTAGGGCTTGGCGGTGGCGAAGCGCCCGGTTTGCCTGGTCTTGATAACGGAAACGGCGAGCTCGACACCAAGAGCGCTTCTGGCACAGGTCTCGATGAAACGGTGCTCGAAGCCCCGCCCGCACTCAAGCCGCAACCGATCTCCGCTTATCTCGTGCGCACAGACACGGGCGAGCGACTTGCCCTGCGCGGCGACCGAATCTCGATTGGACGCTCTTCAACCAATGAGGTTGTTATTCCCGACCAAGGGATCAGCCGGGTGCACGCGGAGATGCGGCGCTCCAGTGAGGGTGCCTTTGCCCTAAACGATCTCGACAGCCTCAACGGGACATTCGTGAATGATCGCAAGATCAAGGCGCCGACTACGCTGCGCATTGGTGATACTGTAGGATTTGGGAAGGTGCGCGCAAAGCTGACCCTGCCCTGAGACAAGACGAACCACTAGAACCTGACTTGATCGCCCATCCCGGGCATCAAGTAAAACCAATGGGGATCCACCATGGGACAAGATAAGACCAGCTGGCTCGACCTGAATGAAGATGATGGGCGGACTCGCGACTTGGGCAATGCCAGCCCGTTCACGCAAAGCATTGATCCGGCCTCTTCGGATCCCACACATGCGATGCCCGGAACGCAAGCCCACGGCGCCTCCGAGATGCGCACCATGGTCGAGCCGGGCATTGAGAAAACCGAGATTTATCATCCGGGCAAGGTCAAGGAATTCAAAGGTGCAGGCGGGTTTGACGCGATGACAGACCCTGTGACGGGCTGGCTCGTGGTGGTCAAAGGGCCCGGCCTCGGCCAATCGGTCCCTCTTGGGGCGGGCATGAATGCGCTAGGACGCGACAGCGACGCGACGCCACCGCTGCCATTTGGGGACATGCTGATTTCCGGCAAAGACCATCTGCGTATCCTCTACGACGACGCGATCCGGTCGTTCTTCGTCACCCCCGGCAGCGGGCGTAATATCAGCCGTGTAGACGGGGCACTCGTAACCCAGACGATGCCGCTGGAAAGCCATGCGGTGATCGAGCTGTCGAAGCAGACCCATGTACGCTTTGTGGCATTTTGCACGAACTCTTTCGACTGGTCCGATCTGCCGCAAGATGAAGGATGATGCCGCATCATGCTGCGCTTCACGGGCAAGCAGAGCGTCGAGGGCAGGCAGAGTGTCGGCCAAAGGGACAATCAGGAAGACGACTACAGGATTGTCAGGATTGGCCTGAAAGATGAGCAGGATCCTCGCTCTGATGTTCTGATGATCGTGGCCGACGGGATGGGTGGCCATGCCGGTGGCGAAGTGGCCGCGCGGCTGGCCTGCGACGCCTTCGAGCGCCACTTCATCTCGGTTGCAACCGCGACCAAGCCTTGGTCGCGTCTTCCGGAATCTCTCGATGCCGCCAATGCCGCGATCCGCGACCGTATCCGAGCCGATCCCGCGCTCAAGGGCATGGGATGCACACTCATTGGCGCGCTCAAGATGGGCGACCGGCTGAGCTGGGTCTCAGTGGGCGATTCCATTCTCTTCCTGATGCGAAGAGGAAAACTCAGCCGGCTTAACGCTGATCATTCGCTCTACGGCCAATTTCGGGATCTGGTGCGTGCGGGAAAGATGGAGCAGTCGGAGGCTGACGGCCGTCCCAAGCGCAATGCCCTGCGTTCTGCCGTGATGGGTGGCAAAATTGCCCTTGTTGACCGCAAAGATGCCAAGCTTGAATCGGGTGACATCGTGATGTTGGCAACCGATGGGCTAGAAAGCCTCTCGGACGATGAAATCACTGGCGTCCTGGCAAGAGAGAGCGGCGCGGACATACGCGTACTGGCCGAGGATGTGCTAAATGCCGTGGAGGCTAAGGG
>JAPOSK010000411.1 GCA_026709725.1 Paracoccaceae bacterium
GGTGCGGTGTTGCCGTATCTGTGAAGCGAGATATCATGACCCCATCACAACAGGCCTACCTTAAAGGTTGTGTCAAAAAATACCTGGATACTCTCGAAGGGTGTGATCCCCGTATGGCTGACCCGGAAATCTGCACGTCCCCAATAACACACGGTCTGCCAGAATCGCATTCGCCTCCAATCAGCGATCGGGCGAAACATCAGCCTCCTTCCCGAATGTTTCGCGGCAGCGTCGATCCGCGTCACCTCCCGGGCCCGTGCCAACAGGCTCCGCCAGGTACGGGCGGCCCGATTCGGTCGAATCAGGCCAGGAGCCAAGATGCGTCAGGAGATGTCAGGAAAAGTCAGCCATGGGAGAATCACTCCCCGCGTCAAAGTCGGAGTTGTGCGACTCCCCACAACCTGATATCCTGAAACGGGAATCCAGCCAAAAGACAGGATGGATTGATGACTGCGGGTGTAGCTCAGTGGTAGAGCACAACCTTGCCAAGGTTGGGGTCGTGGGTTCGAATCCCATCGCCCGCTCCAGATATTCTGTTATGTGCTTCGGGGGGCGGAGCCGGGGATCGTGAGCGAGTATCAGTATTTGAATTTCAGGCGATTGACCGGCCGCTGACGCAGTCCGAGCAGGACATGATGCGCGATTTATCCTCACGTGCACAGATCACTGCGACGAGTTTTGTCAATGATTACTCATGGGGCGATTTCCCGGGCGATCCGCAGGAACTGGTGAAGAGCTGCTTCGACCTGCATCTCTATATTGCCAAATGGGGCTCGCGGCGGTTGATCATTCGTCTGCCCAAACATGTCATGGATCCAGCCGATCTTGTCGCATTCATTAGCGAATTGGATTGGGTTACGGTCTCGACATCGGATGACCACCTCATGATCGACATTGATCGCAATGATGTCGATTGTGGCTGTGCCTGGATCAACGGTTCGGGCTGGCTGGATACCCTTGCCCCCCTGCGTACAGATTTGCTGTCGGGCGATCTGCGACTTTTCTACCTTTTGTGCTTGACTTCGATCGGACCGGATTTCCCTCCCGATGCGGTAAAAGAACCATTGCCAGGCATCGGTCCCCTGACTGGTGCACTTGAAGCGGCAATGGATTTTCTTGATATTGATCGTGACCTTGTGGTTGCGGCAGCAGCCACGCCCCATGCAGAATCAGACCCAGATGCGATTCATGCCTTCGTGTCCGGGATTGCCGAGTCAGAGAAAACAGATCTCCTGATTCGTCTCATGGAGGGTGATGCGCATATCGGATCCGATTTGCAGCGGCGCCTCCGGCTGCAGACCGGTGATCCCTCCGAACGCCGCACGGTTGCCGAGTTGCGCATGATTGCAGAGGATATTGCCGGAAAGCGCAAAGAAGCCAGAGGCAAGCGGTAGAGGCCGGAAAGCGCGCAAGGCATAGGAAGCAGCGAAAGCTCACGATGCGTGTCATGAGGCCATCGACCGGGACATGGATATCCCGCACGAAGTCGGAACCGGGTCCTGTCATGTGGCCAGCAATCGGGGTGATGTGCGGCCCTGCCTACCGATCTCAGGCGCCATGCAGCTGAACGGGAGACCACCACAGATTTCCCCAACGCCGCACGGGCGGCCCCGAGCATCTTGTGCCCGAACCGCAATTGATCGCAAGGCTGCATTCACCCCATGGAGCCCCCATGGACCCAGCCCAGATGCCCATCAGGTCCCGCATGCCGAGCCCGGCACTCCCATGGCCCGCACCATTCACCTTATGTGAACGGCCAGCGACAGATCCTGAGCACAGAAAGTGCTTTACGCCAGTTCACAGATTGCCTACGCTGTTGAGTTGTTTGGGAGAGATAATGGAGAGCACAATGCCATTGAAGGGGCAGCATGTCGTTCCACGCAATGGGAAATGGGCAGTGCGCAAATCCGGATCCAGCAAGGCGACAAAGATCTTTGAAACGCAGAAGCAGGCGATCAGCGAAGGGCGCAGGCTTGCCAAAAGCCAGCATACCGAGCTCTATATTCATGGTCGGAATGGGCGGGTTCGGGGCCGTGATTCATATGGGCCGGATTCGCACCCGCCAGATGGATGAGTTCTGCATGCCCGGACTTCGGCAAGAATGTTTTCATCAACTGCCCATTGGATGATAGATTATAAGCCAATGCTTGAGGCGATCCTGTTCTGCCTGATCCGGCTTGGGTTAAAATCGAGGATCGCCACAGAACAGATTAATTCCGGTGAAGTCCGTTTGGACAGGATCATGAATCCTGTTCGTGAGTCAAGATACTCAATCCATGATTTGAGCCGATGTCGGTCTTCTGAATCCGATCAACTTCACCGCATGAACATGCCATTTGAACCCGGCCTGGATTTCGGTTGCAGATCTTTCGGTGGCTCTCCAATTGATGAAAAGCCCATTCCTGTTCTGGAAGAAAAGAAATACCACCACCAGCGTTTTATATCTGATCTCTCTGGACATGGCATTCAGGCCCATGATGGCAATTATGACACTGCAATTCGCAAGGTAAGGAGCCGGGCTGTGGGATTTCATCACACTCAGGACATCGGTGCACAGAGGTTGTGTTCTGACTATGAAGGGTTTCAGGTTTGGCACCATGACAGGCAGATGGCTGACGGTTTCTCGGAAGACGATATTGAGGATTATCCTGCCGGTGAGTTGATTGAACGGATGAACGCGTAGGTGTCCGTCAATCCCTCCCGGGGTTGAAGATGATTCCTGTGGACAGGAGTTGCAACGTTTTTGAATCCCCACGATTCCAGGCAAACTGCCTGACCGGGTTCAATTTCCCTGCACCGTGAATATGATCAACGTGGTTCATTTGCGCATGCCGGCATCCCTCATATCGTATCAGCCCGCTTTCGGATCTGATTTGAAGAGATCTCGGCCTGCTGTTCATTGAGTTCCGGTCCATCCAATGTCACACTGTTCTTTCGATGGCTGCTTTTTTCGTTTTCCCAATTCCACCTTGAGATGATGCGTCCTGTTCAAACCATCCAGACCACCGGGTCCGGCAATATCCTGGTCGGTACAGCGTTTGTCATCACTGAACTCTGTGTTCTCATGATCATCATGGCACTGGTCAAGATCTACAGTGCAAATACCGACATCGCTGTTATCTTGCTCTTTCGCTACTGGTTCTGCCTGCCCGGACTGCTGCTGCTGGCAGGCCGCCGACGCGGTCGGGACCTGTTCAGGGTGGCCGATGCATGGATACTGGTTTACCGTTGTGTCTTCGGGTTTGCCGGACTTGCCACAATGTATATCGCTCTCTCGTTGATCGAGATATCCAGATATGTTGCGCTGAATCAATCGAGCGCCCTCATCATCACTCTCCTCGCACCCTTCATGCTTGCTGAGCGGGTCGGAATTCGCCGCTGGGTCGCTGTCATCGCCGGCTTTGCCGGTGTTCTCATCATTCTCCAGCCCGGGATGGAGGGCTGGTTCCACCGGGGGGTTGCATTCGCGCTTCTGTCTCCTGTTCTGCACGCGTTCATGTTCATCTATCTGCGAAAACTTGGCCTGAGCACACCACCGGAAACAACCGCCCTCATTTACAATGTCTTTGGGGCGTGCCTGATGTCACTCTACTGCCTTGTATCAGCACCCGTGATACCGGCAGAACCTCTCACGCTTCTGATTCTTGTGGCATGCGGTGTCCTGTCCAGCGTCCAGCAGGTCCTGAT
>JAPOSK010000466.1 GCA_026709725.1 Paracoccaceae bacterium
GCCACGGGATATCGCGGACGGATGTCAGGAAATCATGCCAATCCGGACCAAAGGCGTTGAGAGCGGGTAAGAGATGCATTCCGGCGTAGAGGGCAGGTTCCTCAACCAGACTGCAGCGGGGGCAGATTGACAGCCAGTCTGTGTTGTGGTGAAGGATGGTATAGTATACCGGTGCATTGAGAAATGCCGAGTCTGTGGATATATGCGTGAGTCACTATGCCATTGCTGACACATCGAAAAATTGGTGACATGGATGTGGATATCATCCGGGATGGAGGAATTGAGTTCCCTGAGGATGTGTTTCCGTCTCTGACAAGTGACCAGATCGCATTCCTGCTTGCCCAGACCGGGGCCAGCAGCCTTGAGACCAGTTTCAACTGCGTGCTCATTCGACGGAGTGATCACATCATTCTTGTTGATGCCGGGTGTCGGGACGTTATGGGCGAGAGTGCGGGCAAGCTTCCTGAAACTCTTGATGAACTGGGTGTCAAGCCTAGTGATATCGACAAGGTGATCATCACGCATCTGCATCCCGATCATATTTCGGGTGCCCTCACAGCAGATGGCCAGCCGGTCTTTTTCAATGCCGAGATGCTGCTGACGGAAGCCGAGCGGAACTATTGGGCCAATGATGCGAATTTCGCCGGAGCCGACGAATCTGGCCACGCATGGCGGTCAGCGGCCCTGAATGCCCTTGACGCGTATGGTGATCGCGTGACACTGCTTGACCAAGATGCCACAGTTGCGGGCGGCATCATGCTTGTCCCGCTCCCGGGGCACACGCCCGGACACACCGGCCTGATGATCGAACAGGGGGGGTCGTCGTTGTTTTATGGTTCAGATGTCTTTGTTGCCCAGGGGATACAGCTGGCTGATGCGACCATTTGTACAGCCTTTGATATCGACCAGGATCAGGCAATATCCACACGCATGAAAACCATGGATATGCTGGCAACAGAGAGGATGCTGATGTCTTCCGCGCACATGCTCGCACCCGGGCTGGGCTATCTTGAACGTGTTTCAGACGGGTTTGCCATCACGCAGGAGGCATGATCAGAACGCGATAGGGAATCCGGCTGGAACACTCGGATAATGGCGGTCACCCGGTGAGCCGCCTGTAAATGGAGAATTGAATGGACAAGGACCGTGCACTGGAAACAGCACTCAGTCAGATTGAACGCAGCTTTGGCAAAGGTGCCATCATGCGTCTTGGTCAGAGCGACACAGCGGTGGATACCGAAACGACTTCAACCGGTTCGATCGGCCTTGACGTTGCGCTGGGAATCGGCGGCTTGCCCAAGGGCAGAATCATTGAGATTTTCGGGCCTGAATCATCCGGCAAGACGACGCTCACTCTGCATGCGGCTGCCGAGGAACAGAAAAAAGGTGGCATCGCGGCATTTGTGGATGCTGAACATGCGCTGGATCCGGTTTATGCCAAAAAGCTCGGGGTCGATATTGATGAGTTGCTGATCTCGCAACCGGACACTGGTGAACAAGCTCTCGAGATTACCGACACGCTGGTTCGATCCGGTGCTGTTTCCCTGATCGTGATTGATTCTGTTGCGGCCCTGACACCCAAATCCGAACTTGAGGGTGAAATGGGAGATTCACAGGTTGGTACGCAGGCCAGGCTGATGAGTCAGGCGATGCGCAAATTGACCGGCTCAATAAATCGTTCCAAATGCATGGTGATATTCATCAACCAGATCCGCATGAAGATCGGTGTCATGTTCGGGTCTCCCGAAACCACAACGGGTGGGAATGCATTGAAATTCTATGCATCGGTTCGGCTTGATATCCGACGGATTGGTGCCATCAAGCAACGGGACAATGTCGTTGGCAATTCCACACGGGTCAAGGTTGTCAAGAACAAGATGGCTCCGCCATTCAGGCAGGCCGAATTTGATATCATGTATGGCGAAGGCATCTCGCGCGGCGGCGAAATTCTCGATATTGGCGTTGAGGAGAACCTCATCGAAAAATCGGGTTCATGGTATTCGGTTGGTGACGAGCGGATCGGCCAGGGTCGTCAGAATGCCATTGAATATCTGAAGGAAAATCCGGATGTCGCGGATCGGCTTGCAGATGAGATACGGACCGGCAAAGGCCTGCCGGCACTTGCGAAGGCTGCTGAGGGCTGATTCAGGCCACCTCTCCCCCCTTGATCTGGCGTTGCCTCATTTACCCTCGCCAAAATTAACGACCCGCCGTTAAGAACGAATGCCGAGATTCGAATGACCAGTCTGAATGATATCCGTTCGACATTCATCAGGTATTTTGCCGATCGGGGGCATGAGACTGTCTCTTCCGGCCCTCTCGTGCCACACAATGACCCCACGTTGATGTTTACCAATTCCGGTATGGTCCAGTTCAAAAGCCTTTTTACCGGCAAGGAGACCCGGGATTACCAGCGGGCTGTCACCAGCCAGAAATGTGTGCGGGCTGGCGGCAAGCACAACGATCTCGAGAATGTCGGCCACACCACCCGCCATCATACGTTTTTTGAGATGCTCGGGAATTTTTCCTTTGGGGATTATTTCAAGGAAGATGCGATTGCCTTCTGCTGGGACCTGATCACCCGTGAGTTCTCTGTCCCCGCCGATCGGCTCCTCGCAACGGTCTATGCCGAGGATGACGAGGCGCATGCCCTCTGGAAAAAGATTGCCGGTTTTGGTGATGATCGGATCATTCGTATCCCCACGGCTGACAATTTCTGGTCCATGGGACCTGTTGGTCCATGCGGGCCCTGCACCGAGCTGTTCTATGATTACGGCGAGACGATTCCCGGTGGGCCGCCAGGCAGTCCCGATGAGGATGGCGACCGTTTTGTCGAGATCTGGAATCTGGTTTTCATGCAATATGAGCAGCGGGATGACGGCACCAGAACCGATCTCCCGTCACCCTGTATTGATACCGGTATGGGCCTTGAGCGTATCGGGGCCTTGTTGCAGGGAACAAATGACAACTACCACACTGATCTCTTTAGGGCCCTCATCAATGCATCGGCCGAGATTACAGGCACCGAACCCGATGGCGACAACACCATTCATCACCGTGTCATCGCCGATCATCTGCGATCAACGTCATTTCTCATTGCCGAGGGGATCACACCCGCGAGCGACGGGCGCGGCTATGTTTTGCGCCGGATTCTGCGCCGGGCAATCCGCCATGTCAATCGTCTCGGCATAAGCGAACCGGCAATCTATCGGCTTGTGCCGGTTCTTGTGCGCTTTATGGGGGATGCGTTCCCTGAATTGCAGCGAGCGGAAGAGATGATCAGCACGACGATCATGGGGGAGGAAAAGCGCTTCCAGTCGACACTCGGTCGGGGATTGCGCCTGCTTGCTGATGCGACACAATCACTCGAGTCCGGCGACAGCCTGTCTGGTGATGTGGCATTCAAACTCTACGATACCTACGGTTTCCCGCTTGATTTGACGCAGGATGCATTGCGCGATCGCGCGATCGCTGTCGATATCAGCGAATTTGACGCGACGATGCAACGCCAGCGTGAGCAATCACGAAAAAACTGGACTGGCACAGGTGATATGGAGCACGATCAGTTCTGGTATGACATGCATGACTTGCACGGCCCCAGTGAATTTCTCGGTTATGAGACCGAACGGGCCCGGGGCCGGATACTGGCACTTGAGGCTGATGGCGTC
>JAPOSK010000359.1 GCA_026709725.1 Paracoccaceae bacterium
GGCAAAATCAAAATGGCCCCAAATATTGCCCATTTTGATTTTGCCGGATCTTGGATCGGGGACACCGGGGACACCGATAACCGCAATGTGGAGAGCGCCGATTTGACCCGATTTGTTTTCCGCAGTCTCCTGCAGCATTCGAACAATCTGTCCGATAACATGCATACCACCGGATCGATGGGTTGGTTCAACCCGTTCTTCCAGAACCCGGCCGGCAAGATCACAAACGGCAACCCGGACCTTCATGCCTCCAAGATCAACGGTCGCAACAGTGGCAGCGGCAGGGGAGATGTCATAGACGATCGCCTTGCGCCCGACATGACCGTCGGTCTGGCCCACTGTCCGCACCCAACCCCTCGCTTCCAGGTTGGCAACGATTTCTGAAACGGTTTGCTTGGACAGTCCGGTAATCCTCGCGGTCTTGGCCCGGGAAACCGGTCCAAAATTAACAATCGCCTGAACGACTGCACTTTGCGAAATACGCCTTGACGCCTTTAGTGGGGCCGTCAAAATCACATCCTTTGTTTGTTCAGTTACCGAACTAATTCATAACAACTGATTTCCTTATCGTCAAGTCAGCCCCTGAAGAATCCCAATCAGCACCCTCATTCCCGGAATCCGTCACCATGGCCCATCCCTCCCGGGGATCCTGACGCCTGCCAGGGAGCACTGAGGGATGTCCGTTTCCGCCAGTTCCGCCCCCTGCTGTCTCCCCAATCAAACCAGACCACATGTCCCGATCTGCTCCGGTGCAGGGCGGCTCTTCCCCCAATCGGCCCGGGACAGCATCGGCGGGCAGTCCGGAAAGGGGATCTGCCCGGAAAGACCGTCCGGGAAGAGCGTGCCGCATCCTGACGGGATCATCAGGGAAGCGGCAGGGGTGAGCAGGCGGGTGATCTCCATCTCGTTAAGGAAATCTCGCCCGCATTCACGGGAATCGGTGACCTCGGTCATGGGGATGTCGGGATTGCCGCGCAGGCACAGCGGCATGGATGTCAGCGCATTGAGATCGGCGAGGAGTTTGTTGGCCGCCGGTCCGGCGACATCCCCGGCCATGACCTCTTTCAGCTGGTCGCTGGCCTCCAGGAGATCCTTCGGCTCATGGGTGTCAAGCAACGCGTCAAGCGCGTCATCGTCCATGAAACCGAACGCGGTGCGGGTGGTGGGCATCCATCATGCCCTCCTGTTCTGACCGGATTCCCGGGCGGGCGTGATGACAGCCCAGCGGGATCCCGGGTTTCTCCCTGTCAGGCCCGTCTGTTCCTCTGCATGCTCCCCAGCTGCGTGGAATGGCGCCTGCGCCAGCGGCTCGCGACCCTTCTCCTTGATGATGACAGGGACGGGGTGCGTTCCGAACTGGCGGCGGCTGATGTCCCGGCGTGCACCCTGCGGGGCGGGACGCCTGTTGATGTGGCGAGAGAGGAGGGTCGGGATGCGGTGTGTGCGGTGCCTGGGGCTGGTAGCAGGCTTGACACAGTGCGGAAGTCGGATCTGTGCCGAATGTGACTCCGTCAATCAAGCTGAGAGTCACGAGAGCCGGCCTTGGGAATAGAGATCGCTTGATTGCGGATATTGGCGAGATCTCTCCGTGATTCTCGCTGAGCCTCTCTGCGACACCGAAGCGCAATCATCTTTTGATTCGCCGGGATGTCCTCGCTGGCGTCAGTTCAAGTCCTGTCCTGCGTGGTCAGGAACGGAATGGCAACAGTCCGCTTCAGTGACCTCGGAGCAGGATGGGTGCTTCAATATGGCTGACAATTGCATTGAGGAACTGAGCGGCGGCGGCACCGTCGATGACACGGTGATCGACTGACAGATTCAGGGCAGCACGGGTCGCGATCCCAAGCGAGCCGGAAGCATCGATGACCGGTTGCCGCATACCGGCCCCAACGGCAAGAATCGAACTGTGGGGCGGGTTGATGACGGCATCAAAGTCCTCAATACCATACATGCCGAGATTGGAGATCGCGCAACAGCCGCCAAGATACTCATCGGGCTTGAGACTCCGTGCCCGTGCCCGGGTGGCAAGATCCTTCATTTCCACAGAGATTTCCCGGATGGATTTGGTTTCAGCATCGAAGAGGACCGGTGTATAGAGCCCACCCTCAACGGCAACGGCAACGGCAATGTCCGAGGCAGTGAACTGCATGATTCGCCCTTCAGCCCAGATCGCATTGGCTGCGGGAATCTCCTTGAGGGCCATGGCCACGGCACCGATGATAAAATCATTGATGGAGACCTTGATCCCATCGGCTGCAAGTCTCTCGTTCAGAGCTGTTCTGCTTGCCAGGAGGGCATCAAGCGAGGCGGTTCGACGCAGATAGAAGTGCGGGACTGTTTGTTTGGACTCGCTGAGACGAGCGGCCACCGTTCGTCGCATACCGTCAATCTCCAGCAGCGTATTGCTCCGCTTGGCATAGATCGCCTTGATGGCTGAAAATGACAGGCCGCCGGAAACAGGGGATCCTGTCGGACCACTCTCTGTCGTGCGCGCCCGGCTTGCCGCTTCAAGGATATCGGCCTTGACGATCCGGCCGTGCGGCCCGCTTCCCTGAACCGATGCAAGGTCAATATGCTGCTGGGCCGCCAGCCTGCGGGCCAGGGGGGAAGCAAAAATTCGGCGAGAGGCCGCTGATGATGGTGTTTTCATCGCCGGGTCCTGCGGCACAGATGCGGCAATGGCCGGTGGGTCCTCGGTGCAGGATGCCTTATCCGTCGCCGGTTCGTGCTGCACCGGGGTCGGGGAGGGTGGATTGGCTTCCACCAAATCAGCGGCTGTCAGCTCGGCCGGATCATACTCTTCTCCATCAGCAACCAGAATCGCGATGGGCGTGTTGACCTTGATATCCTCGGCACCGTCAGCAACCAGTAACTTGGCCAGGATACCATCATCAATTGCCTCGAACTCCATCGTTGCCTTATCCGTTTCAATCTCCGCCAGCAGGTCACCTGATTGGACGCGGGTGCCTTCCGGCACCAGCCAACGGCCGAGTTTTCCGCTCTCCATTGTTGGTGAGAGGGCTGGCATAAGGAGTGTGTTGGGCATCAGATAACGGACCGATAAAGAACAGTTTTCACCGCAGCAAGAATTTCTGCCGGCGAGACAAGGGCCAGACGCTCCAGATTGGCCGCATAGGGCATTGGAACATCCTTGCCTGCACAGTTGATCACGGGTGCATCAAGCCAGTCAAATGCTTCCTGCATCAGGATTGCGCTGAGGTGGTTCCCGATCGAACAGACCGGCCAGCCTTCCTCCACAGTCACGCATCGATTGGTTTTTTTTACCGATTCGATAACCGTATCGGCATCCAGCGGCCGCAAGGATCTGAGATCAATGACCTCAGCGAGTATTTCCTCTTCCCGGAGCTGCTTGGCGGCAGCGAGCGTATGCGTCATTCCGATTCCAAACGAGACAAGTGTGACAGCATCACCTTCCTGCCAGATACGGGCCTTTCCGATCGGAATCGTGTTTTCATCGGTGTCGGGTACCGGGAAACTCTGCCCGTAAAGAATTTCGTTTTCCAGGAAGATCACCGGGTTCGGATCGCGGATGGCCGACTTGAGCAAGCCTTTGGCATCTGCAGCTGAATCGGGCTGGACAACCTCAGCAGGGACGTGTCCTCATTGATGGCAGGGATTTAGCTACGATCAAG
>JAPOSK010000386.1 GCA_026709725.1 Paracoccaceae bacterium
TCTCCTCTTCGTCAACATCCTCAAGCGGGCCCTCAAGCCCATCAAGGCAGGCAGGACGCATACGGAACGAACTCAGCTTCTTGTCAAGTGAGTGGTCATGGCCTTCTCCCGGCATCTCCATGACATTGACCGGTATTGGGTCGCTGGGGAATTCAATCTTCGCACCGCCGACGGCTTCAATGACTTCATTCTGACGCTTGAGAGCAAGGATTTCCTCCAATTCCTGCCGTCTGCCGCTGATTTCGCGCAGGAGGCCTGACATCTCTTCACGAAGCCCCTGAATGGCAGGTTCAAGCGCATCGGCCTGCCCCTCCCTGATTTCCTTCAGCCGCAATTGTTCAGATTCGATTTCATCCTTCAATCGACCCGATCTGCTTTCAAGGCGGGCAGCCTCATCTCCCGCTTGACGGCACTGATTATCAACAGAGGTGAACTCCTTCTGTGCCGCCTCGATTTGCTCTCGCAGACTGTCATATTCCTCTTCGCGCTCTTTCATGACCCCCTCCCAGGTGCCGGCGTCAGCCATCAGCTCCGGGGGATACGATGCAAGTCTTGATTCAATTTCACTGAGAATTCGTGCTTTTTCAACGCGACGTCGTTCAAGTTCGTCAATACGATTGGACTCTTCTTTCTCGAACTCATCAAGTTCCCGTTTCATTTTCTCAATCGAAGCGTGATCCTGACGGATCCGGTCCCAACGATCAATGCTATCCTGCGCCCGGATCCCCTTGTTGATGATCTCTTCGTGCTGGCGTCGCAGTTCCGCATTCTCCTCCCTCTTCTGTTCTCCAACACTTCTCAGCGCTTCATAATTCCGTCCCTGGTCATCGAGCTGTGTGCGTCCATACAGCCGTCCAATCAGACCGGACACAATTGCAAGAACGAGGCCACAAGCAAAAAACAGAATCAATGGGTCCGCGCTGTCAAACAAGAGGATCGTGCTGTCAAGAGTCACTGCTCAAGTTCCATTTCAGCCCGGGCCCTCTCACCATCTGACAATTCATCAATCCCTGACAGTTCATCGATCAGGGCGCGAATTTGTTGTCGGGTCCTGAATTGCACCTGCTCGAGCTGCTGCTGACGCACCGTTGCCTGCCCAACTCTGGCCTCTGCGTCTCTCAGCATGATTTTCTTCCGAGCCAGTTCCCTATCAACCCGCTCCAGTTCACTTTGCCTCACTGAAAGTTCCTGATTTGCTGTCTCCAGCCGTTTTCCGGTCCTGTCAGCCAATTCAGATTCCTGCCTGAGGTTTGCAGCATCTTGCTTCAGCTGATCGGCCTCGCGCGTCAGTGCGCCCACTTCTGCACGGGCCGCTTCAAGTTCACCCATGGCCGATTCCAGCTCTGACTCTGTCTGCATCAACGCGCGCGCATTTGAGCGTATATCGTCTTGAATGCTGAGCAATTCCTGACTGGCATCTTCCACCTGTGCGCGAATGCCATCGAACTGCATCCTTTCATCCTCAAGCCTTGCGCTTGCCTCCACCCCGGCCAAACGCGTTTTTTCGATTTCCTGTTCCAATTGTCCAAGAGTGGCCCTGCGATCAGCAATATCGTCATTGAGGCCGGTCACCTCACGCCTCAGGCGTTCACGGTCGCTCCGGGCTCCGGTTTGCTCGTCGAAGAGAGATTTCAGTCGCATCTCAGCCGCATTCAAGGCTGCAACCCCCTCCGCAATCACACTTTCGCTCTCCTGGATTTCCTGCTGGAGCTGCAGAAGCGTTCTCCGCAACCCGCCCTCCTCGACCTTCAGTGATGCGATCGTCCCGATGAGGCTCTGTTCTTCGCTTCGGAGAACGGGAAGCCGGGCTTCAAGTTCTGCGGCCTCCACCCGATTCTCCGGCAGGGTCAAAATCTCTTCACCAAGTGCTGCCCAGGCGAAGATGAGGATCGCTGTCGCCACAATCAGCAGCATGATCGTCAAGGATGGTGCCCAGTTCCGTCTGCTCTTTTCACTCATTGAATTCTTTCTCCTTCCCTATTTTTCCCAAACAGCCGGGCACTCCGACGCAGCCTGACGGATCCGACTGATGCACCCCGCTTCATCCTCTCCGACTTCATCGTCCCAGAAGCGCACCGGTCTCCATCCGAACCGCTGGAGAGTGGTGTTTCGGACAAGATCGGCTTCCCGAAGATGTCCGGGCAGTTCCTCGTGCCAGTAGCGACCGTCAATCTCAATATCGAGTCTCACAGGCATGGCTTCATCTGATTGAATAATCACCGCATAATCAAGAAAGTACTGAGCAACTTGATATTGAGGCTTCGGATCCAATCCGGCATCTCTCAAAGCTTTGCCAAATTGACGCTCAATGGCAGATGTCTGTGGGAGCGGACGAAGATATGAACGCTCTGCACACTGCAGTCGCGATTGAGCATCCCGCCACAACTGATCGCCGGGGATGCTCATGTCCCCCAGGACCGCGATGACGTGAACGGTCAACCCGTGTCTGCGTGCCAACTGCAGCATCCGATTGAAAGAGTGATTGGGTGCCGGGCAGCGAATCCAGTTGCGCTGCGCGATCAGCAGATCCGGTCGAAAAGGATCACAATCAAGACGAGTGATGATTTCCTCGGCATTGGTTTCATCGGCGCATTCAATTGCGATCGGCCCGGATTCACGACGAGCCAGCCGGATCTCCAGTTCTGCAGCGCGTGCAATTTCCCCCTCACTTGCAAACGTCCAGCCAATTGACGTGGCACCAACATGTTGCAGACACCATCGGTTGAAGCCGTTGAGGGTCAACTCCCCCCGACAGAGAGCTTTCCTGATCCCTGTCAATCGACCCTGAACAGCGTGCTTTCCTGGCCGGTATGTCCATAATCGTCCCCCCAATGCACGCCTGAGTCGGGCTCCGTTTTGGGGTGTCTCAGACCACATTGAGACAATCTGCAACACACTGAGAAATCATGTCCGGGCACCTGTCCACAATATTCTCCCCATGCATCTACGGATTCTCCCCATGCATCAGGGTATTCTCAAAACCCGGGCAGATAATCCTGATCGTCCTGAATCCGGCACCATGAACAGCAGGGCCTGCTTCAAGGCCATTGGTCGTGACTGTGCCTTCATCGTGGACATTCTCCGAATTGAACAACCCCCATAGGCATTATCGGTATTGATGGCAATTGATCACAGCAGGCGAGGGTGTGATCCCCGTATGGCTGATCTGGAACCCCGCAAGTCCCCAATAATACATGGTCCGCCAAAATCGCATTGAGCCACAATCAGCGATCTGGCGAAACATCGGCCCCTGTCCCGAATGTTTCGCAGCAGTACCGATCCGCGTCACCTCCCGGGCCCGCACCAAACGGCTCCGCCCGGCACGGGCGGCCTGATTCGGTCGAATCGTGTCAGGAGCCGGGGTGCGTCGGGAGATGTCAGCAAAGGTCAGCCATGGGAGAGTCACTCCTTCGGGCATGATCCGGCGGACCCTTTCGACTGTCCTCCGTTTTTTGCTGGCCTTTTTTGGCTGGCGGGATGCTTTCGCCGATCCTTTCTTCTGTTCCCGGCGAGGCTGGTATTGGTTTCAGCGCGGCTGTCGGTGTCCTCGTTATCGTGGACATTGCCATCGATTCCCGAAAACCGGACGTGCGGTGTTCCCGCATCCGGCTTTCCGACAAGTCATGCCTTCGCCCACGGAAGGCGTTTTG
>JAPOSK010000112.1 GCA_026709725.1 Paracoccaceae bacterium
CCACGACAGCAAGGGTCCTGCGACAGGGCAGATCGTCCTCCCGGTGCCACCAGGAACAGCTCTGCGCGGGGATGCGGGTGGGGAATGAGTAATCCATGGTCTGGAGACGCGCACCGGAAGATATCCGGGACTTTCTTGAGCGGTTGCTTTTCACAAATCGTCTGTCCTCAACTGTGCCAAATACACCAGTCGAAAGTGCAGCTATCCTGAAAGCAAAGTGTTTTGTTCAGGCAGGTAGGCTGCGCTCACCAGGGTCGCGGCGGCACCTATTGTTCTCGCCTGTCGCCCAAAAGTACCCGCTTCCACCTCGGGCATCAGAACCCCCTGCAAATCCGTCTGTTGAAGCTGGGAAATGACCTCGGACACCAGTCTCCCCGTGACTTCTGTCGGCATGGCGCCATCGATGATAACTGCTTCAAAGTCGATGATGGATAATGATGATATGACAGCATGAGCCAGGTTGCGTCCTGCTCGTGTGATCCAATCGGAAACCAGCGGTTCAAATCTTCCCCAGTCATCCGAGGCTTCATAAGGCGAAAATGAGCGACCGGTGATATCCAGGACCATCCGTTCCAAGGTCACGAGGGAGGCATGATCCACCAACCTGTTCCCACCCTCCTGATCCGGAACCCGCATTGGTCCAAAACCACCGGCATTTCCCCTCCGCCCGCGAAACACATGCCCATTCAAAACAATGCCGCCACCGATGAAGGTGCCGACGTAAAAGTAGATCCAGTCCTGCTTGTCTGCATGGGATCCAAAAACCACCTCAGCCCGACAAGCCGCCGTCGCGTCGTTTTCCAGGACAACTTCCCATGGCACGATTTTTCCGATTTCGCGTTCGGCGTCAAAGTCCTGCCAGGCTTCCATTTCCTCGGCCGGAGCATCAAAGTCGTCAGTCCAGTGCCACAGTTCGAAAGGCATCGCTATGGCCATGCCAGAAATGGCCTTGCAGGTTCGCTTCGCCGAGCAAAGGAGATCCTGCAGTTCATCCTGCACAAATCTCAATGTGGTGGCCGGAGTTGGAAATGGCTGAAACATCTCTTTTGACGTGACCACCTCACCCATAAAGTTGACCACCGCAAGTTCCATACTGCGGCGTCCTATTTTCAGGGCGACATAGGAGTGCGCCAGCGGATTGATTCGAAGAGGGGTCGAGGGCGCGCCAACTCTTCCACGAATCGGTTCGCCGCGCAGCAGCAAACCGTCGGCTTCCAGAGAGCGAAAAATCACGGAGATCGCATTCGCGGAAAGCCCGGTTGCACGAGTCGCCTCGGCTTTGGACAACTCTCCATGTTCTCGCACAAGTTGTAGCACAAGCCGCTCGTTGTAATTGCCTACGGCAACCTGGTTCGTTCCCTTCTTGGGGTTCGCACACAACCGTTCTTCTTTGTCTTCCTGATCCATATCAATCCATTTGCATCCTGTTGACCATCCCTGGCAAGTGCCGCACGGGTTTATGCCCAATGCCAGCTGCAGTATTCACCGCAGACATGAGCAGATTAACATGATTATTAATTCATAAAGAAGTAATTATTGACAGGGGTCAATTGTTTGCATAGGTCATGTGCTGACGACGAAGTCGTCGGCGGGAGAATGGCCTGGGGGAGCGGGGAAACCGTTATCTGGTATATCAGGGACATGACTCTCAGCAAATTGTGGGAGCCGATTCAATCCATTGGAATGGCTCGATTTTCAGGCTGATTAATTTTGGAGACCAAAATGAACTATATCAAAACCGGTGTTGCGGCTCTGGCAACCTCGATCTGCGTGGGAGGAGCCGCCGCAGACACCAGCGTTTGTCTCATCACCAAAGACGCGACAAATCCATTTTTCGTAAAGATGGCCCAGGGTGCATTTGCGAAAGCGGCCGAAATCGGCGTCGAACTGCGCTCTTATGCAGGCAAGTTTGACGGCGATCATGAAACTCAGGTTGCCGCCATCGAGACGTGCATTGCAGCGGGTGCCGGTGGTATCCTGTTGGCGGCATCGGACACCAAGGCGATCACGTCATCAGTTGAGCAGGCACGCAGTGCCGGTCTTGTGGTATTGGCATTGGACACACCGCTTGATCCAATTGACGCCGCAGACATGACGTTCGCAACTGACAATTTCCTCGCAGGTGAACTGATCGGCGCCTGGGCCGTGAAAACAATGGGTGACACCTCAGGTGCCAGAATCGGTCTGCTCAACATAAATGTCTCGCAGCCAACCGTCGGCGTCCTTCGCAACCAGGGATTCCTGACCGGTTTTGGGATTGATATTGGCGATCCTTCGAAATGGGGCGATGAAACCGACCCGCGCATCGTCGGCCACGAACTCTCCAATGGTAATGCCGAAGGTGGTCGTAAAGGTATGGAAAACCTCCTCGCCATTGATCCGGGAATCAATGTTGTCTACACGATCAATGAGCCTGCCGCCGCGGGCGCCCATGAGGCTCTCAAGGCTGTTGGACGCGAAGATGACGTCATCGTTGTATCGGTGGACGGCGGCTGTCCAGGTGTCGCCGATGTCGCCGCGGGCGTGATTGGTGCTACGGCCCAGCAGTATCCCCTGGACATGGCCAGTCTGGGAGTTGAGGCAATTGTCAAAGCTGTTGAAACAGGTGAAATGCCGGTTGCGACAGAAGGAAAAGCCTTCTTCGACACTGGTGTTGGCCTCATCACCAATGCACCGGTTGATGGCCTTGACCAGCTGTCTGTTGCTGAAGGCGCAGACCTCTGCTGGGGCTGATTGTTCCCGGTATCGGCGAGGGTGCCCCGGCACCCTCGCACCCAGTTGTTCCTGAAACGGAAATGTGAAGCAAAGTCTCCGGGGAATGAGATGATTTCTGACATTTCAGATCAGGCAGACGGGAAACTCCATAAAAACAGAACGGTGACCGAGTTTGATGGGCAGGATCAACCCGGCAACAGGATCGCTCATTTCCTGCACGACAATCCGGCAGTCGTTCCCCTGATCGTGCTGCTGGCCTCAACCACCATCTTTAGCGTTCTGATCGGTGAGCGCTTCTTTTCAGCATTCACCTTGACCCTCATTCTTCAGCAAGTCGCAATTGTCGGGATTGTTGCCTGCGCACAATCGCTTGTCATACTGACCGCGGGGATCGATTTATCGGTGGGCGCGATCATGGTCCTGTCATCGGTGGTCATGGGAAAATTCACGTTCGATCTCGGGCTTCCTTCCGGCATTGCAATCTTCTTTGGCCTGGCCTGCGGTCTCCTCATTGGCGCGATCAATGGTGTGCTGGTCGCCTGTGTCAGACTGCCCCCATTCATTGTAACCCTTGGTATGTGGCAGATCGCACTTGCTGCAAATTTCCTCTATTCCGGCAGCGAGGTCATCCGCAGCCAGGACATCGCAGCCCATGCGCCCCTCCTGCAATTCTTTGGAAGAAAGGTTGAAATCGGTGGCGCGGTCTTCACGTATGGCGTCATACTCATGCTTCTTCTGGTCGGCTTTCTTTCCTATGTCCTGGGTCAGACGGCCTGGGGTCGGCATGTATATGCGGTCGGCGATGATCCCGATGCAGCGGAACTGTCAGGCGTCAACATCAAGTCCACGCTGATCTCAGTCTATGCACTTGCCGGGCTGATCTGTGCATTCGCGGGATGGGTGCTGATTGGACGTTTGGGATCGGTGTCACCC
>JAPOSK010000130.1 GCA_026709725.1 Paracoccaceae bacterium
GGGTCGACGGCGGGGTCACAACCCGGTCCTGCGGGTGCGGGACAACCGGGATGGCGGGCCCGCGGTTCACCCGCGATCCTGTGGACCGTACCGGACACGGCCCGCAGGCAGGGCCGGAGCCTGCTGGAGACACTGCGGGCCCGCCGGACGACCGCACCAGGGCTTGAGACACCCCGAGTGGTCGCCTCTTGGGCCGGAAATACTCAACTGGAACCTGAACAGTTACGATTTCGTTTGTATCGTGGTCTCTCGATCACTTATGTGTATAAGCCCCCTACATAAACGGCAAGGCCAGCAGTGCCACACTGATGAGATTTGACGGAAATCAGGATGTTCCTATATCATGGATGGAGACTCTAATTCTGTGGACAGAGATCACCCAATCATTTCTTTGGAGACCAATCTCGCGTCTTGCGTGAATTTTGCCTCTGCTCAGAATGATATCCCGGTTATCCGTCGGCTTGCTCTCCTGAACAACGGTCAGGACGTTGCGACCGACCTCAAGGTCAGCGTGTCTGCCACCCCTCCAGTCATTCGGACAAAGACTTGGGCAATCGATTCCCTGGTGCCTGATGAATCTCTCACTCTTCATGATCTCGCCACGCCACTGGACCTGGGCGCTCTGGCAGGCCTGAATGAGACTGAGCGCGGAACCCTTTGCTTTCAGGTGCTTCAGGGGAGTGAACGGGTTGTCAGCGAAACGCACGAGCTGAGTCTGTTGGCAAAAGATCACTGGGGCGGGCTTGCAGAGATGGACCGCCTCATTGCGGCCTATGTCTCACCAAATGACGGACACATTGCTCCACTGCTGAAAGAAGCGTCACGCCTTCTTGAAAACGCTGGACACAGTGGTTCACTTGAGGGTTACCAGGCGAATGATCCCCGGCGCGTGTGGATGATCGCTGGCGCCATATGGTCTGCCATTACGGGACTGGGTTTATCCTATGCAGTGCCAGCGGCATCTTTCGAGACGCGTGGACAAAAGATCCGCTCGCCGGGGCGGATCAAGCGCGAGGGGCTTGCCACTTGCCTTGACACATCACTGCTCCTGGCCGCCGCATGGGAACAGACAGGCCTGCACCCTGTTGTTCTCTTTACAGAAGGGCACGCTTTTTGTGGTGTCTGGCTGGTGCCAAAAGACTTTGGAACAGTGACTGAATCCGATGTGGTTGCCGTTCGCAAGGCCATTCAGGCCCGTGAGTTTGTTGCCGTTGAGACCACGTTTCTGACTAAAAGGCCCACGATTGGATTTGATGAAGCCGCTGACGCGGGCCGTGCACGACTCCATGAACGGCGTGAACATGAGTTTGTTCGGGCGGTCGATATAGCGCGTGCTCGTTCTGCCAGGATTCGCCCTCTTGCCAGTCACGCTGTGGGGCCTCAAAAGATCGGTGACAGTGATGATGTGAGGCCCGCCCGCCTGCCCCCTCCGTTGGATTCCGGGATGTTGCCAATGGAAGAAGGCAAGCCGGTGCCAGATACACCAAGGGGCCGCATAGATCGTTGGCAAAGCAAACTTCTGGATCTCTCGCTCCGCAACCGTTTGCTGAATTTCAAATTGACCAAACAAACCGTGCCCTGCCTTGTGCCGGATGTGGGCTCTCTTGACGATGTCCTTGCCGATGGGAACTCCTTTAAAACCTACGCACTGTATGAAGAAGATCCGATTGGTGAACGCCAGGTCGGTGAAGAGGAACGCGCGGCCATTCTTTCCAGTGCCGTTGAAGATGCCTATGAACGTGGGCAGGTCACTGTTCCGCTTGATAAATCCGAGACCGACAAACGGCTGTTGACACTCTATCGCAGGGCCAAAAGCGACCTTGCCGAAGGGGGGACAAATACCCTGTTTTTGGCGGCGGGATTTCTTCGTTGGCAACGAGAGGGAGAAAGCCGGCCCTATCGTGCGCCGCTGTTGCTGATTCCTATCAAACTGGAGCGTCGCTCCGCCCGCTCAGAGGTCCGCATTGTCCATCACGAAGACGAGATCCGTTTCAATGCGACGCTGATCGAATTCCTGAAACGTGATTTTGATCTGCCGCTGCCCGGAATGGACGATGATCTGCCGCGAGATGAGAGCGGGATCGACCTGCCGCTGATTTTCCAGACCATCCGGAACGCAGTGCGCGATGTGCGTGGCCTTGAGGTGGTGGAAGATCTGGTGCTCTCGACCTTCTCATTTGCCAAATATCTGATGTGGAAGGATCTTGTCGATCGAACCGAAGACTTGTGTAACAACCGTCTGGTTGCCCATCTGGTTGATAATCCGGAGCAGACGTTTGCTTCTTGCGGCAGTGGCGACGCTGTCGAGCCGAAAGACCTGGACCGGCGTATGGCACCTTGCGAACTGTTTACGCCCCTGCCCGCTGACAGTTCACAGCTTGCCGCTGTTGTAGCGGCAATGCAGGAGCGTGATTTTGTCCTGATCGGCCCCCCTGGAACAGGCAAGAGCCAAACAATCGCGAATATCATCAGCCAGTGCCTTGCCCACGGCAAGACCGTCCTCTTCGTGGCGGAAAAGGCGGCAGCCCTGGATGTGGTGCAACGACGCCTCAATACGAATGGCCTGGGGGATGCGGTCCTGGAACTTCACTCAAGCAAGACCGACCGCAAACGGGTGTTGTCTCAACTGGGAAATGGTTGGGATCGGGCGGCAGGCCAGAGCGAGCAAGACTGGCTCCGGGTAAACCAGGATATACAAGTCACGCGCGATCAATTGAATGCCTATGTTGAGGCCCTGCATTGCAAGGGCACACAGGGATTCTCAATCTTCGAAGCCTTGGGTTGGGTCGCTGACAATCCCAAGGGATTCCAACTGTCATTTGCAAACAAAGATGCGCATGATGCCGACAGTTTCCATGACCTGCGCAGCCTGATCAAAGATCTCGAATTAACTCACGCTGCCACGCGTGACACACCCAAGATGGCATTGGTCATGGCAGAGACATCTTCCTTTGCTTGGGAAGAAGAGTTCTTGGCGGCGGCCAAGGATCTACGCCAATCACTGGATTTGGTTCTCGCCCAGAGTCTGGTGCTGGCCGATCATCTGGGAATTCGGGCCGATCTGGCTTTTCCACCTGCTCGCATGAACACACTCGACACACTGGCGAAACGCATTGAGACTGGAGCCTTAGACCTGAGTGGTGTTCCGGATCTCAGCAAGCCTGAGTTATTGGCGGCACTGGACAGTTTCAAGGACCTCATGGGTCAAGTCACCATTGCCAAGGGGGAACTGGCCGCATTCTATTCGGAAGGAGATATCCTGGAACGCATACCCCTGGAAGCCCTTGATCACGACTGGCATGCCGCAAATGGGGCCATATGGCCATTCTCTGTCATGGAACGTCGTAAAATCAAGAAGATATTGCAAAGCTACGCACAAAGTGGCAAGGCGGTCCCGGAAAGTGATCTCCCCGCCTTACTCAGGCTGTACAGAGACCTCAAGACCTTGGCAACGGACCCCATTGTGCCGTTGGCTGGAAAGAATCGGTCGATCAGTAGGGCCTCAACGCTTTGCGAGCAGGCAGTCGCATTGCATGAGGCCCTTTCTGGGCTGTCTGAAGATATCCAGGATACGGTGGCCTTTGAGACTGCCAAGACCAAACTTGTCAAGGTTCCCGAAGGTGCCCTGAAAGATGCGTTGGTGGC
>JAPOSK010000562.1 GCA_026709725.1 Paracoccaceae bacterium
GCATTCCGCCTGTGCGCTGGATTCCTTCGAGCCGGTTCAGCATTATTCGTCTGTCAGCAGCGATGGCCTGAGAACATGATCGAATGCCTCAAGGGTCTGGCCATTCTGCAGTTTGACAATGGTGATCAGGAAAACGAGAAGGACAAAACCTCCGAGAAGGAGCGCGACCGCCCGGTTCCGGCTCCGGCGGGCCGGGTGGATGGAATGGTCGCGGGAGGGGAGCATGATCAGAAAAGAACCGGCCAGTTCAGATTCGCCATCAGGTGCGCCCTCAGCATCGCGTCGACTGCCATGGCGCTGAAAAGGGCAAAAAGATAGAACAGTGTCTGGCGAAAGAAGAGCCGTTCAGCTGCATAACTGTCCGATTCAGCCTCCCTGGCTGCCCGATGGACAAGGCGGATTGCGCCGGCAACCATGACACCATTCACAGCCAGTGCCACTGCCGCCGTGGCCGGCCCGCCAATCGGGCTGAACACAACGAGGAGACTGACCGGCAAGAGCGCCAGACAGTAGATCAGGATCTGGCGGCGGGTGACCCGTTCACCATGGGCAACAGTCATCATGGGGACAGCAGCCTGCCGATAATCGGCTGCAGCGTAAAGTGCCAACGCCCAAAAATGGGGCGGTGTCCATAAAAAGATCAGCAAAAACATCAGAAACGGCTCCCAGGCCACTCCACCTGTCGCCACCGCCCAGCCGATGACCGGCGGCAGTGCCCCGGCTGCACCACCGATCACAATATTTTGCACGGTTCGGCGTTTCAGAACCATCGTGTAGACTGCGATGTAGAAGGCAATTGACAGTGCCAGAAGGGCACCGGCAAGCAGATTGGCAGTCAGGGCCAGCATGACAATCGAGAGACCGGAAAGCCAGAGGCCGAGCATCAGTGCATCCCCGGCCGCAACCCTGCCGGCAGGAATCGGCCGACTGCGGGTCCGGGTCATGAGACCATCAATATCGGCATCGTACCACATGTTCAGCGCGCCGGATGCCCCGGCCCCCACGGCAATGAAGAGGACGGAGGCAAAGCCAATCACCGGATGAACCGGGACGGGAGCGACGAACATCCCGATCATGGCCGTGAAGACAGCCAGTGACATGACGCTGGGCTTCAGAAGCGCAATATAATCCCCCAGACGGGTCTCGGGGTGCGTGTCAAGAGAGGTCATTGCGGTGGTTATTCATTCCTGTGGATTTCCCTGTCAAAATCAATGATGTCTGAACACGGCATCTGCTCTGAGCCGGAAACAGCCTGCCGATCACTGCGAGCGCGCTTCACCCTCCGGTCATTGGGGCGCGAGGCTCAGTTGCCCATTGCGACCCGGATCGTGCCCTCATCAGTATCGGCGTCGGCATACTCGGCAATGGCCCGGTCAAGCCAGTCGTCGTAGACTTCCTGACTGACGACCTTGACGGTAATCGGCATATAGCTGTGATCCTTGCCACAGAGTTCAGAACACTGGCCAAAATAAATCCCTTCAACCTCCGGCTTGAACCAGAGACCTGCCAGCCGCCCGGGGACGCCATCCTGCTTGACTCCGAATGCCGGAACTGTCCAGGCATGGATGACATCGGCAGCAGTGACATGCACAACCACGGTCTTGTTGACCGGCAGAACAACCGCTGTGTTCGTCGCAAGGAGGTATTCGTCATCGTTGTAACCATGGCTTGCCAGCTCTTCCCGCGGCAGCATGAAACTCTCGAAAGAGAAATCGTGATCGGTGTACTCGTAAGACCAGTACCATTGATTTCCCGTGGCCTTTATCGTGATATCGGCTTCCGGCAGCCGCTGTTGCTTGAACAGGATCGGCAGTGAGATAATGGCAATACCGACCAGGACAACAATCGGCACCGCCGTCCAGGTGAACTCCAGTGCTGTATTGTGCGTGACGTTCGAGGGATTGGGGTTGCGGCTCCGGTTGTAGCGCAGAATCACAATCAGCAGCAGTCCCATGACCACTGCGCAGATGGCAACACTGATATAGAGCAGTACGGCATCAAGCCAGAAAAGATCGCGTGCAACTTCGGTCACAGCCGGCTGAAAGCCGATTCCTTCCGGAATCGGTTTGCCGATGACCTCAAGATCGACGGGAACATCCACAGCCTGCGCTCCTCCTGCCATAAGCGCCAGAGCCACGGCAGCGTTCTGTACCCTGTTTGCGAGTTTGCTGATCATGATGTGCTGTTCCCCTGTTCAACATCCGCCCCGCTATATCATGCATCACCCGCTGGCAAGCCCGCAAACGCGCATAACGCGATCCCGATGCCATCCGGTAATGACAATCCCGTCCAATTGACATAGAAGCCGACCCGCACAAACCGGAGACAGACATCATGACAAGAATCACCCCAGAGACCGGCAGTGGCCAATTATCGGCTTTTCGGCCCTTTGAGACCTGTCTGGATCGGGATCATTCTCTCAGCATCCTGCAGGCGGCGGCCCGTGGTGGTGACGATGGTGAGATCTTTCTCGAACGCACCCGGACCGAATCCATCGTCTTCGATGATGGTCGGGTCAAATCAGCCAGCTCCAATCGCCATGAGGGGTTTGGTCTGCGCATTGTCCGCGGCGAAACGACCGGTTACGCTCATGCCAATACGCTGACTGAACATGCCCTGACAAAGGCCTCAACGACCGCCCGGCTGGCCGTTCAGGACGGCGGTGGCACCCTCGCTCCCTCACCAACCCATACCAATCGGAAACTCTATACGGATCAGGATCCCCACACATCCTGCAGCTTTGCCCGGAAGGTCGAACTCATGCAGGCCATTGATGCCTATGCCCGCTCCCTCGATTCGCGCATCGTTCAGGCCACTGCAAGCCTGACCACATCCTATCAGGAAATTGAAATTCTCCGGGTCGACGGCCAGTCCTTTCGCGACTGCCGGCCCATGTCACGAATCAATGTCGCTGTCATTATCGATGCCAACGGCAAGCGCGAGTCCGGCTACAGCGGCACTGGCGGCCGCATAACCACCGAAACCCTCATGGACCCGTCCTGCTGGCAGGCACTCACCACCGAGGCCCTGCGGATCGCTGCCGTCAATCTTGATGCCGAGCCGGCCCCGGCCGGTGTCGTTGATGTGGTGCTTGGGCCCGGCTGGCCCGGCATCCTGCTTCACGAGGCAATCGGGCACGGCCTCGAAGGGGACTTCAACCGCAAGGGCACATCAGCCTTTGCCGGGCTCATGGGCCAGCGTATTGCCTCACCCGGTGTCACAGTCCTTGATGACGGCACCCTCCCTGATCAGCGCGGCTCCATCTCGATCGACGATGAAGGCACCACCAGCCAGCCGACCCCCCTCATTGAGGACGGCATCCTGACGGGCTACATGCAGGACCGGATGAATGCCCGTCTCATGAACACCGCGCCCACCGGCAACGGTCGCCGCCAGTCCTATGCCCACGCCCCCATGCCCCGCATGACCAACACCTACATGCTCGCTGGCGATCAGCCCCCGGATTCGATCATTGCCGATCTCAGGGACGGGATCCATGCTGTTGGCTTTGGTGGCGGACAGGTCGATATCACCAATGGCAAGTTTGTCTTCTCCTGCACCGAAGCCTACCGTATCCGCAACGGTCGGCGCATCGCACCTGTCAAGAATGCGACCCTGATTGGTGATGGTCCCACTGTTCTCAA
>JAPOSK010000428.1 GCA_026709725.1 Paracoccaceae bacterium
AGGTCAATTCGGGGAATCGAATCCAGCAGACTTTGCGTATAAGCATGTTGCGGTGCCTGGAAGATTTGCTGCTTCGCAGCTGTTTCCACGAGTTTCCCATTGTACATGACAGCAACCCGGTCGCTTATATGGCGGATTGTACCAAGATCGTGGCTGATAAACAACATTGATACACCGCTGTCACGTTGAAGTTTTTTCATCAGGTTCAGAACCTGAGCCTGGATGGAGATATCCAGAGCCGACACCGGCTCGTCTGCTATGATCAGTCGCGGTTGCAGAATCATGACTCTGGCTATGCCGATACGCTGTCGCTGACCACCGGAAAATTCATGTGGATAGCGATCCATCGAACCTGCATCCATGCCGACACGCTCAAGCATCGATGCAATCCTCTGCCGTGCTTCCGAACGGTTGTGCACAAGTTTGTGAATAAGGAGGGGTTCGGCCAGCATCTGCTCAATGCGAAGGCGCGGATTCAGGGAAGCAAACGGATCCTGAAAAATCATCTGTATATCACGACGCAAAGGACGGAAGACAGACGATGACAGATGCAGGATCTCCTGTCCATCGAACACCACATGTCCATCTGTGGCCGCTTCAAGGCGGGTCAGGGTCCGACCGACCGTCGATTTACCGCAACCGCTCTCGCCAACGAGGCCAAGCACCTCCCCATCATGAATATGGAATGAAACACCATCAACCGCCTTGAGTACGGATCGCCTGCCCATCATGGCCCGACCAACATGAAAATATGTCCTGAGGTCATGCACTTCCAATAGCGGACGGGTCACGACAGGGATCCTTGCGGATAATGGCAACGCAGGGAATGTGTCGGCGCGAGAACCGCAGCGCCCGGATCTTTCGTTCTGCATTCTGCCTTTGCTGCAAAACAGCGGGGATGGAACGGGCAGCCTGGCACCGCTTCTTCCAGCGTTGGCATGCGACCGGGAATTGCGTCAAGCCATTCGACATCGCGATCAATCGAGGGGATCGAGCCGAGCAGTCCCAATGTGTACGGATGGCTCATGTTGGAGAAGAGGGTTGAGGTCGATGCCTGCTCAACGATCCTGCCACGGTACATCACGGCGATCCTGTTGCAGGTTTCGGCAATCACCCCCAGATCGTGCGAGATCAGAATGATCGACATACCGGTCTGGTTCTGCAACCGACACATCAGATCCAGCACATCCCTCTGGACTGTGACATCAAGCGCCGTTGTCGGTTCATCGGCAATCAGGAGTTTTGGATCACATGCCAGGGCCATGGCAATCATGACCCGTTGCCTTTGTCCCCCCGATAGCTGATGCGGGAAACTATTGATCCGACGGGATGGATCGGGAATATGCACACGCTCCATCAAATCCAGTGCATGTTGATGCACCTGTTTTCTGGACAGGCTGCGATGTTGCAGAATTGCTTCCTTGATTTGATCGCCAACGCGGTAAACAGGATTGAGACTGGTCATTGGTTCCTGAAATATCATGGCCATCCGGTTGCCCATAATCCGCCGACGCTCCCCCGGCGGAAGTGCCAGCAGATCCTGCCCCTGAAAGTGGATTGATCCGCCCGTAATCCGCACAGCCGATCCTTCGAGGAGACCCATGATCGCAAGGGCTGTCAGGCTTTTTCCGCAGCCACTCTCACCGACGATTCCCAGTGTTTCATCCTCCTCGACAGACAGGGATACACCCTGCACCGCCGGCAGGACTCCATGCCCGCGCACAATGCACACATCCAGCTCTCTTACGTCAAGCAACACCAAGATTCAGATACCTGCTATATCGTCCTTGAATCGGGGATCAATGTTGTCGCGCAACGCATCACCGACAAGATTCATTGAAAAGACCGTAAGGATAATCAGTGCTCCAGGGAAAATCAGTAACCATGGTGCTCTGGTCACATAGATCCGTTCTTCACTCAACATGTTGCCCCAACTTGGAACTTCTGGCGGTAAACCCAGACCCAGGAAGTCAAGTGCTGCTGCCTGCAGTTGTGCGAATGCAAAGATGAAGCTCGCCTGCACAAGCATGGGTGACATGAGATTCGGCAGAATATGACGGAACAGAATTGATGCATGTCCCGCACCCGAACATATGGCGGCATCGACAAAGATGTCACGTTTCAGCTTCAAGGTCATGCCAAAGATGATTCGGGCTGTTGTCGTCGCGTAGACAATACCGATCACGATGATCGTATTCAGGACACTGCGCTCCAGAAGCGTCATCAGAACCAGCGCGAGGAGCAGTGCCGGGAATGCCATCAGCACATCGACAATTCGCATCAGAAAATGACCGAGCCTCACAAAATAAGCGGAAAGCATGCCGATCAGGCTTCCCGAGAGCAGAGCGATCAACACGCTTCCCAATCCAATCAGAATTGCCATTCGTGCACCATAAATCGCACGGGAAAGCGTATCGCGCCCAAAATGGTCGGTACCAAAGACATGGGGCCAGGAGGGTTTGGTAAGGCGAATGAGCGGGTCGAATTCCAGCGGATTGAACGGCACCAGCACCGGGGCACCGATAGCCGCAATGCCAACGATCAGCAGCCAGCACAATCCGATTGATGCCAGCAGACGGCCACGGAAGACTGGTGCAACGGCGGACTGTATGCTCATTTTAGTGATATTCTTGGATCAAGGCCGGCATAGGCGAGATCCACAAGAAAATTGACCAGCAGATAAAACACGACAATGATCAGGATCACACCCTGGATCACAGGATAGTCGCGCCGCAGAATTGATTGTATGACAAGCCTGCCGATACCGGGAAGTGAAAAGACAGTCTCTGTCACCACTGCCTCACTGACCAATGTGGCAAAGGTGAAGCCGAATGCAGCTGCGACAGCAATGAGTGCGTTGCGGAAGATGTGCCTGATGGCTACCCGAATCGGATGCAGGCCCTTGGAACGGGCTGTTCGAACATGATCCTCCCTTGCAACATCAAGCATGGAAGCACGGATCAGGCGAATGATAAGGGCAGCATTTGGTGCAGCCAGCGTCAGACTGGGCAGGATGAGGTAGCGCAGGTTCAAGATGCCACCTTCATCCACCAGCGACGGGAACCCTGAGGAGGGCAGCCAGCCGAGCCCGACAGAGAAAATCAGAATCAGATAGAGTCCCAGCCAAAATGTCGGCACAGATGCGAATAACATGGCACCGCCCGAGGTCGCCTGATCAATCCATGACCCATGATGACTTGCGGCAACAATACCAATTGGAACGCCGAACAGGACAATCCAGAACATTGTCATGACTGCCAGCAGAATCGACGTTTCGGCACCAGCTGCGATGACGGAAAGAACTGGTTCATGAAAGAAGACTGACGTCCCGAGATCGCCCTGCAAGACATTGCCAAGCCACAGGAGATACTGTGTCCATAGAGGTTCGCTTAAACCGAGTTCGCGCGAGAGTTCGGCGATTTCTTCCGGCGTTGCTGCATCACCGAGCAGGATTGAAGCCGGGTCACCCGGAATCAGGTGGACAAACATAAAGACCAGAAATGAGGCAGCCAGAAGAGTTGGAATGAGTGTCAGCAGCCGTCTCAGGGCATAGATCAGCATGAAGCGACCTGATGAAAGCACTTGGCCTCCCTGCCGTCACACGGCAGGGAGGTCGGTGTTTTTTTATTTTGAA
>JAPOSK010000353.1 GCA_026709725.1 Paracoccaceae bacterium
GGATGATGTCAGGATAACCACCCGGATCGACGAAACCGACCCCTTCAACTGCCTCTATTCGACAATCCACGAAGTGGGGCATGCCACCTATGAAGCCGGTATCAACAAGGCCTATCGTCTGACGCCGATTGGCAGTGGGGTGTCAATGGGTGTTCACGAAAGCCAGTCCCGGCTCTATGAAAACCAGCTCGGACGCAGCCGACCCTTTGCCACATGGTTGCATGGACGGATGCAGGAACTCTTTGGTGATGCCGGAACCCGTGATCCGGCAGTGTTTTATGCCGGAGTCAATCGCCTGCGCCAGAATCCGATTCGGACCGATGCCGATGAGGTTCAATACAATCTGCACATCATCCTTCGCTTTCAGATCGAGCGTCAACTGATCAATGGGGTGATGCCGGTCCAGGATGTGTCCGATGTCTGGAATGAACGATTTCTGGAGATGTTCGGGTTTCCCATCGACCGGCCCTCCCATGGGTTTCTGCAGGATGTTCACTGGTCGGCGGGCTATTTTGGGTACTTTCCGACATACACTCTCGGCAATCTCTACGCAGCCTGTCTCCATCAGGCACTCAGGGACGCCGTCCCGACGCTTGATGACAGTCTCGCCCGGGGTGATCCGTCACCGGCAACCCGCTGGCTGCGCGAATCTCTGCAGCAGTTCGGCGGCCTGCGTTCGCCTCGGGATACCATTGAGACGGCCTGCGGCTTCAGGATCAGTGAGAGGCCTCTCCTGCAGGCTCTTGAGGCAAAGTTCCTCGAGATCTACAACCTCTGATCCGCCCACGCCGGTGGACGTTTTTCGAGGAAGGCTGAAATTCCTTCCTCGGTGTCATGATTCAGCATATTCCTGACCATGACATCTCCTGTGAATCGATAGGCTTCCTCCAGTGACATCCCGGCCTGCTGATAAAAGGCCTGCTTGCCGGTCGTCACTGCTGTGGAGAGTTTGCTGGCGACCACTCCTGCCAGCTCCGACACCCGTTGATCCAACATTTCCTGTTCAACGACCTCATTGACAAGCCCCATCGACTCCGCTTCTTCAGCCTCCACGATCCGACCGGTCGTCAGCATTTCAAACGCGTGTTTCTGTCCGACAGAGCGGGTCAGGGCGACCATTGGTGTCGAGCAAAACAGGCCGATATTGACACCATTGACACCAAAACGCCCCCCCCGTGCGACCACCGCCATGTCACAACTGGCAACGAGTTGGCACCCGGCGGCGACAGCAGCACCCTGAACCCTTGCGATGACCGGCTTCGGTATTGCCTGAATCGTCATCATCATCCGGGCACAACGGGCAAAAATATCCGCAAAATACGCCTTGCCGCCATCTGCCGCCTGCCGCCCTTCTGTCATCTCCCGCAGGTCGTGTCCTGCACAAAATATTGATCCCGCCGCTCCAAGAACAACACATCGAACCGCAGGATCGCCGCCAAGATCATCAAGCGCAGATTGGAGTGCTCCCAGCATCTCCTCGGACAGCACATTCAATCGCTCGGGCACATTGAGTGTCACTGTTGCCACGGGCCCATCCCGGTCGATAAGCAGACATCTTCCAGCCATACCCATTGCTCCCTTTCCGCCACGCTTCTCCTGTCGGTCTTCTATACAGGCAGGGGCTGTCATCTGACAAACCGGCGCGCACCGATACCCCGGCATTCGTGAAATCCAGCCCGGACACGCCGCCGCTTTCAACCCAGAGCCCGACCGGGGAACAAGTCAGAGCATGAGGGCCCCATCAGCACAGGGCCTGCTGCCTGCCTAGAAGTCCTGCAACCGGAACCAGCGGAATCCGGGCCTGAAGCGGCAAAACCCGCTCGGTTCTCTATATGCCATCAGGTGTGGGGGAAGAGAGCCATGCGGAATCGCAACGATGACATTGCTCAGGGCTGCCCTTGTGGGATTTCCCATAACTGCCCGGGGGCCATGGCACCTTCAATCATTCAAACAGGTACAGGCATTGTCGGTCCAGATGTCCTTCATCAAGAGCATCATGCACCTTGACAGCCCAATCCAGGCACTCAAGCCCCTGCCGGTTCAATTCTTTCCGCTCTGAAGAGCGTCTGGTGTCATAAGGGACAGAAGCCAGCAAGATACCCCGCATCAACAGCAGCGGTAAGGACACAGGTCTCTCCAGACAGAATCGCAATGCTCTGAGACACGAACCCCTCTCCCGCCGCAGTCAGATTCAGATCACATAATTGTATCATGCGAATCGGCATGGTGTATGGATCTGATAACAATGAACAAAACTTTGCAGCCCACATTATCACGAAGCAGCTGAAGATAAACCGTTTCTATCCCACATGATTTCCTAAGGCCATCTGAAATCCCCTCAGCCAGATGCAGTTCAACAATAACCTAACCACAAATCCAGACCACTTCTCAACTCTACTCCTTATTGGCAACCCCAGTCTCATGGTTGATAATTATCTGGCATTCCACCCTGAAACCATTCTGACATTTCGTGCAGCCGTTCCCCGGTCGGGAGATCAAGTACCTCCTCCTGTGTATGCCCTTCGTGGATTTTCTTTTCAGTCATCCAGCCCGGAAAAAGCGTGTACTCGTTCTTTATCTGGGTCAGGCCGGGCAGCTGGCACTCTGCCTCTACCACAAGAAAATCCAGCATCTTCTTGAATACCAATTCAAAGTCATCTTTGTGGAAGGCGACATCGAGGGCATTGATATCTGACAGGCAACATTTCAATTCATATTGCTTTGACTCGAATATCAGGAACTTCTTGTCGTCTGTTTCATGGTCGGGAGCCCGTCTTCTGCCCATATCAAGACCCAACTCGAATGGCATGTTCATTCGAAGGGCTTCACCGGCAGTCTTCGACACAGCCCGACTCAAATCATGAACAGAGAATTTGCAAGCCGCAATCAGATCCAGAATTTTGTCGAGTCTGTTTGTTCCAGCCTCAATCTGTTCCGAGGCAAGACATGGGTGAAGTCCGGCCCTGACAATTCAGAACAGCATCGCTTCCAGTAATGGTGCGAAATCATTGTCAAGCGGACAGTTGATAAAGACGGATTTGTTGTAGTCCGGCAACTTGAGCATCACCTTTTGGGCGGATAAGGGTCTTTGCCGTAAGTGTTACGCTCCCGAATTCGACCATTGCGACCGTGAATGTAAAGCTCGCCGCCGCTCCGCTTTACCTGTCCAAGAGCAATTTCTTTTGCTTCTTTCTGAGTCGGTACAACGCGATGGGCCCTCAACGATCCTGAGGATACAACAGCCCATTTTTTCCCACGTGGTGTGACATGAATACCTCTTCTGCCCATTTTGCCGCTCCTGTGACTTCGCAGATAAATGTGAGGCAGCATGTGAACGATGACCGTGCAATCCCTTGTGTCCGGTCCCCGGTCCGTGCGTGGTTCAGATTTGTGGTTCACGCTGCTGCACGCCAGTGAAAGAGGTTCATGCTCCGCTTCTTCATCTGGCAGCAGCGGATGGCCATGATGGCACTGGCACCCGGGCAGACCAGCGGCTACCGCAGGGGATGCCACGCCGTGCGTTGACATCAACCGCATACGGTGCAGCCCACCGCGCCCCGGTGGACCGATGACAGCCACTCACTCCGCCCCCCGCCGGGCCCCGAACGCCCCGACCATCG
>JAPOSK010000226.1 GCA_026709725.1 Paracoccaceae bacterium
GTAGCGTTGTGCAGGTTCATCATAGGCCGGCAAATTGACCTCGATCGGGATGGATTGATCATCCAGGCGGAGATGTGAAGGTTGTGACTCTTCATGGTTCGTGCCTGAATAGGCGACATTCGTCAGTCGGTCAAAACTGATCACGCCATCCGGACGCGGATAGTCAATCGGCATAAAATCCGTGGCGTTGCCTGTGGCTTCAGCATCTGATTTGGTATGCCGCAAGGATCCCAGGAGCGGTCGACCGGTCAAGGAGGCAAACCACATATCAATGCCGCCCAGTGCGAGGGAAGACAGCAGGCCATAGCGTGACCAGAGTGGCTTTACATTTTGGACCCCGACCAGATCCCGGCCGATCCGACCGGTGCGAAGTCGCGTGTCATAAGCCCCCAGAGTCTGACCCGGTGCACCGATAGCACCGGCGACGGTTTCGGCGGCGGCAATCCCACTCAGCATTGCATTGTGATTGCCCTTGATTCGGGGCACATTCACAAGTCCGGCTGCACAGCCGGTCAAGAGCCCACCGGGGAAGGCGCATTGTGGCAGCGACTGCCAGCCACCTTCTGTAATTGCACGGGCACCATAGGCAAGACGCGTCCCGCCCTTGAGAAGTGGAGCGATCAGGGGATGGTGCTTGAAACGCTGGAATTCCATGTAGGGGAAGAGATGGGGATTGGAATAATCAAGGTGGACCACGAACCCCAGACTGATCTGGTTTCTGTCCATGTGATAAAGAAACGATCCGCCACCGGCTGCGCGACCGAGAGGCCAGCCGGCAGTATGGGTGACCGTGCCTTCGGCATGATGGGCAGGATCAATTTCCCAGATCTCCTTCATGCCAAGACCGTATTTCTGGGGTTGAGCATAACGGTCCAGGGAATGGGTCTGGATGATCTGTTTGGTGAGCGACCCATGCGCACCCTCGCAGAGCAATGTGTACTGCCCCAGCATATTGACACCGGGCTCATATTGCGGACCGGGAGTCCCGTCCGCCTGAAGGCCGAATTCGCCGGCAACCACCCCGCGGAGTGTCTGGTCATCATCATGCACCAGTTCGGTGCAGGCCATGCCCGGAAAGACATTGACCCCGAGGTCTTCGGCCCGTTCTGCCATCCATCGACAGACATTGGCCATGGATACAATGTAGCAGCCATGATTCGACATGAGCGGGGGCATTGGCCAGTTGGGAATCCGGATCTGGCCTGCCTCCCCCAACAGGTAGAAATTGTCATGCTTGACCGCAACCTTGACAGGGCAGTTCTGATTGCGCCAGTCCGGGAGAAGTGTATCAAGACCAATTGGGTCAAGGACTGCTCCGGACAGGATGTGGGCACCGACCTCGGACCCCTTTTCAAGAACGCAGATCTCAAGGTCAGGATCGATCTGCTTCAAACGGATGGCGGCCGAGAGGCCGGCCGGACCCGATCCCACAATGACAACATCGAATTCCATGGAATCACGATCAACTGTCATCGTTTCGACCCCGCCTTCATTGTATGGGTGCCCAATACGCCCCTCTGAACCGATCCGTCGTTCTTCCTGCGGCCAATCAATATCCCGGATTCGGTATCAATCACTACACGTATCTCCTGCCATGGAGTGTTGCAATCCGTCGGGTGTCTCTCAGTCAGACAATTGACATATTCACAATCCTGACTATGTTTCAGGGAACCTCCATGCCTGCCATTGTGACGGGTGATGACTTGGAGAAATTCAGCAGCGGCAATCCGGGTGGTGATAATATGGATCGCATATCTATTACCCAACCGGGTCTTGAGAATGCAAGAGTCGAACTTGATCAGTTGCTCACCCGTGATCGTCCGGCCATCATCAGGGCGATCTCGGAAGCGCGCGCCCTTGGCGACCTGAAGGAAAATGCCGAGTATCATGCCGCCAAGGACCGCCAGGCATTCATTGAAGCCAGGATCAATGAGCTCAAGACGCTCACCTCGCGGGCCGAAGTGGTGGACATCGGTACACTTTCGGGACCGATCAAGTTCGGAGCAACAGTGACGATTGAGAATGATGATACCGAGGAAATCAGCACCTATCAGATTGTAAGCGAATACGAGGCTGATACACGCAAGGGCCGGATCAGTGTCAATACTGCTGTGGCACGGGCCCTGCTGGGTATGGATGTCGGCGAGTCGGTTGAGGTGAATACCCCGAGAGGTGAGCACACATTCACAGTCCTGGATATCCAGTACAAGTCGCAGTGAAGCAGAAAGACAATGATACATCTCAAATTCTGGAACGATGATGAGAGTTCGAAGGAGCACCGGTACCGGACACCGTTCATCATTTTTTATGCGGTGGCAGTGAGTGTGGTCTGGGCCGCACTCTGCTATTTTTTCTATATTGTTAGCAATTCGACGCTCGGCAATCGCGGCCTGACAGAGCTTGTTGTCAGCGTATTGCCACTGGTTATTGTCTGGGGCGGAGCGATCACCATCATCATTTTATATCAAACCCGCTCCGAGATTGATCAGTTGAATGCCGCTGTAAACAGGCTGGCCAAATTCTGTTCCACCCTGGAAGCCCCCCCGAGGAATCGCATCGATTCGATGAATGCAGGCCCGGTGAATCCGCCCCGTGATGAGACCACTCATGATGCTATCGAACAGACTGCACCGGCTTATTATGAACCGCTTGAAATACCGGATGAGGTGGAAACCCTGGATGACACGTCAGGTTATCCGGACGGTTCCGGCGACGGTGCCGGCCCCGGTCATATTGGTGCGGAGGGTCGTGGTGCAGCATATAAAACATATCTTGATGATTACGGTATGCCGGCGGCAATGTTGATCAGGGCCATGAATTTTGCCGATTCCCCGGATGATACAGAGGCACTTGAAGCCATTGAGACAGTCAGGCAGCATCCGGAGATTGCCACTCTGATGGAGCAAACCTATACCATTCTGCAACGTCTGGCAGAGAATGGTGTCAGCACTGACGAGATGGTCGTCGACTATTCCGATCCGGATTTCCTGCGCACAGGCGCACCGATGCTCACAGCAAAATCACTCCTGGGGGTTGGAGAAATCAAGACATACCATCTCCTTGATGCAGTCAGTCGGATGATCGTTCAGGATCATGACTTCACAGCCCGGGTTGATGAATTCATCGAGCATGCCGTGCCGGTCATCAGGTATCTTGCGAGCGTTTTGACGGACCGGGAAATCGAGCGTCTGACCGAAACGCGCTGTATCCGGGCCCTGGTTCTTGTACGCCATGCGATGGAGCACTATTAAGTGCCGAGGCGGAAGCTTCCATAGGGCAGATAGCACACCGGGTCACCCGGGCGGATGTTCATCGCCGCATCTCCAAGTTCGACCAGCCCTTCTGACCAGGCCAGACCGGTCGTCAGTCCGGATCCCTCGGAAGGATAAATTTCTGCAGCACCGCCTTTGGTGAGCCGCGCACGAAGATACTCTCGACGACCCGGCCTTTTTGACTTTTCGAAAGCAGCCGGCACACGATATGGGACCGGTACAGGCCATGTCTCGCCTGCCAGATGACAGAGTGCCGGATACGCAAAAATCAGTGCACAGACAAAAGCTGCAACCGGATTGCCGGGAAGGCCAAGAATCGGCATCCCTTGCCAGTGCGCCATTACCA
>JAPOSK010000291.1 GCA_026709725.1 Paracoccaceae bacterium
ATCTGTTTATATTTTCCCATGGCAGCAACCAGAATTGATAGGGGGTTGCATCACTTTGATGTGGCTAGCGGCCTATTCAAGTGTCAATACGCACTTTGATGTGTCCGAGAGGAAGAAGTCTGGGGATGATGATCTGCGGGAGTTGAACGCACTGCATCCCTTCGAGTCGCTGCGTCGTATTCTCGATGCAAGTCAGATTGACCTGCCGCCTGATCTGCCGGCCAGCTGTTGCGGTCTCTTTGGCTATCTCGGCTATGACATGATACGGCTGATTGAGGATCTGCCGAATATCAACCCTGAGCGGTTTGATATCCCGGATGCCCGCCTTGTACGACCGAATATCGTTGCTGTCTGGGATGCCATCAGGAGCGAAGTCACGATTGTCAGCCCCGTCTGGCATGCAGCGCATGTCAGGGCGGATGCGGCTTATGAAGAAGCCTGCCAGCGTGTGACAGCCGCACTCGGTCGCCTGCGCACACGCATGCCCATCCCGGAGCAGCAATCCCGGTCAGGCGATCAGGGCGTCGGTGAGCCGGTGAGCGAGATCAGCTGCGAGACGTTTATGTCGATGGTCGAGCGGGCCAGGGAATACATCGCTGCCGGTGATATCTTCCAGGTCGTCCCCAGCCATTGCTGGGTCATGGAGTATCCACTCCCGCCTCTGGCCCTCTATCGGTCTCTGCGCCGGACCAATCCCTCACCGTTCATGTTTTATTTCAATTTCCCCGATTGCCAGATCGTTGGAGCCAGTCCGGAGATCCTGGTTCGGGTTTTTGACAATGAGGTCACCATCCGGCCGCTCGCGGGCACCCGGCCGCGGGGGGCGACACTGGAGGAGGACCGGCGGCTCGCGGACGATTTGCTGGCGGACGAGAAGGAGCGGGCCGAGCATTTGATGCTCCTTGATCTCGGACGGAATGATGTCGGTCGCGTGTCCCGACTCGGGACAGTCAGGCCAACGGAAAGCTTCATCATCGAACGCTACTCCCATGTCATGCATATTGTGTCCAACGTCACCGGGCAACTCGATGACCCGCACGATGCCCTGTCTGCACTGATGGCCGGGCTGCCCGCTGGAACGGTCTCGGGAGCGCCCAAGGTGAGGGCGATGGAAATCATCGATGAGCTCGAATGCTGCAAGCGCGGAATATACGGGGGCGGAATCGGCTACTTTGCCGCCAATGGAGACATGGACATGTGCATTGCGCTCCGGACCGGGATTGTCAAGGACGGCAAACTCTATATTCAAACCGGCAGCGGTGTGGTCCATGACAGCGATCCGCGCGCCGAGTGGCAGGAAACCGTCAACAAGTCCGGCGCGCTGGTTCAGGCGGCCCGGGATGCAGTCGCTTATTGCGGTCAGGAGGCGGTCGAATGATGCCATCCGCATATGGTACAATTCAGGGGATCGGGTGATCCGGGGGACTCCATGCTGCTCCTGATCGACAACTACGACAGTTTCACCTACAACCTTGTCCAGTGTCTGGGCGAGATCGGCATCCGGTCCGACGTCCGGCGCAATGACGCGCTTGCGGTCAATGATGCCATTGCCCTGATGCCGCAGGGGATTATTCTCTCACCGGGTCCCTGTGGACCTGAGACGTCGGGCATCTGTCCGGAACTGATCAAGGCCGCAGCCGGGCATGGCATCCCTCTGCTCGGTGTCTGCCTCGGCCACCAGGCCATCGGCCATGCATTTGGCGGGACAATCGTGCGTCATCACCGCATTGTCCATGGCAAAACCGATGCGATTCTGACTGATGGCAGCGGGCTCTTTGCCCGCCTCCCTCGTGAATTCGCGGCAACACGGTATCATTCTCTGGTGATTGAGCCATCAACCCTGCCCGATGTTCTGCGCAGAACCGCCTGGACAAAAACCGGGACAATCATGGGGGTTGCGCACCGTGAGCACCCGATCTTTGGTGTTCAGTTTCACCCTGAAAGCATCGCATCGGAACAGGGGCACGCACTGCTGGGGGCCTTTGCGGAGTGCTGCGGAATTGAGGCATGCGGCATCAGGAGGAAAGCGGTCTGATGACAGCGTTCAATGTCCTGCTCGAGAAGGCATGCGACGGGGTCCTGGGCGCGCATGAGGCCCACGCCGCCTTCGACCGGATTATGGCAGGGACGGTTCCTGATGCCCAGATCGCCGGCTTCCTTCTGGCATTGCGTGCCCGGGGTGAATCGATCACGGAGATCCAGGCAGCCGCCCGGGTGATGCGCGAGAGGTGCCATCCGGTTGTGGCACCCGCTGATGCAATTGATATTGTCGGGACAGGCGGTGACGGCAAGGGCACGCTGAACATCTCGACCGCTGCCGCACTCGTTGTTGCCGGTGCGGGTGTCCCGGTTGCCAAACACGGAAATCGCAATCTCTCTTCGGCTTCAGGATCTGCCGATGTTCTTGCCGAACTCGGCGTCACCACCATGGCAGACACTGCCGTGACCCAGAAGTCACTTGATGAAATCGGTCTCTGTTTCATGATGGCGCCTGTTTATCATCCGGCCATGCGGTGCGTGATGCCGGTGCGAACGGCTCTTGGAGTCCGGACCATTTTCAATATCCTTGGCCCGCTGACCAATCCCGCCGGTGTGACGCGGCAACTGACCGGCACCTATGCGCCGAGCCTTCTTGTGCCGATGGCAGAAACCCTGAAGGCGCTGGGCTGCACGCGTGCCTGGCTTGTCCACGGTGCAGACGGCACAGATGAGCTGTCGATCTGTGGTCCCACAGAGGTTGTTTCGCTGCAGGATGGAGCCATGACGACATTCACGATCATGCCCGGGGATGCCGGCCTGAACCCGCGACCGCTGCCGGAGATTCATGGTGGAACACCGGCTGAAAATGCCCGGGCGCTTCGTGCACTGCTGGCGGGTGAATCCTCAGCCTATCGTGACGCAGTCCTGCTCAATGCCGCAGCAGCCCTGCTCATTGCCGGCAGGGCGGACGACCTGCGGGCGGGCGTTGCCCTGGCAGCCGAGAGCATTGACACCGGGCAGGCGATGGCCAAGGTCAGGGCGCTGGTCGGCTTGACACGAACGGAATCGTCATGACATCCATCCTCGAGCACATTCATGCCTACAAGCGCGACGAGGTCGCCGCCCTCTCCCGAAACAGGCGTGTTGGCGATCTCGAGTCGCAGGCCGGGGATCAGCCGCCGCCAAGGGATTTTGCGGGCACGCTGCAGGCGGCAGCAGCGGGAGGGTACGGTCTTGTTGCCGAGCTGAAGAAAGCCAGCCCGTCGAAAGGGTTGATCAGGAGCGATTTCCAGCCGGGGGCGCTGGCCAGGGCATATGCCCGCGGCGGAGCAAGCTGCCTCTCCGTTCTGACCGACGGGCCGAGTTTCCAGGGATCATCGTCTGATCTGCAGGCCGCCGCCGGGGCAGCAGACCTGCCGATTCTGCGCAAGGATTTCATGATCGATCCCCTGCAGTGCCTTGAAGCGCGGATCATGGGAGCCGACTGCATTCTCATCATCATGGCACTGGTCGGTGACGGCCAGGCCCTTGAACTTGAGACCCTGGCAATGGAGCTCGGCATGGCGGTGCTTCTCGAAGTTCACTCGCATCGTGAACTCGAGCGTGCCATGACTCTCAGATCCCGCCTGCTGGGGATCA
>JAPOSK010000538.1 GCA_026709725.1 Paracoccaceae bacterium
CCGCTATCTGTTGTTCAACGAACCGACGCACCGCAAGCGTGGCCCGCTGTGATTTGGTGAGCGTTACGGAACCAATTTGATCCATATCTCCAATTCTAGGGCGCATGGCACAAAAAAAACCGGATCGGGCAGGTGCGCGGTTGGACCTTGGCATGGCGAAACAGGTTGCGGCGGCGTTCGAACAGACGGTCATCTACCGCGTCCTTCAAGCAGCGCGGCGCCAGACCACTCGCCGCAACCGGCTCCAACGCCTCGCCCAACCACGTCATCGTCTGGTGGAGATGGTGCAGTTGCAATCCCTTGATTCCCTTGATGGCGTATTCCGCCATCCATTTCTGGCAGGACCAGTTCGAACCCGCTATGAACAGGCAAAAAAGCGTGCTTACGAACACCGCACACTCAAGATCGAAGCCGAAACTCGGCGGTCCGGGACTTCCCTCACGACATCGCGCGAGACCAGACACTTCCACAGGTGTCCGAGTAGCAGCGGACTGCAGACTCTCATGCAGGAAAGTGTCCCGGCCTCCGTGTTGTACAGAACCACGGATTGTTCCGAATGGCACATCGGAAAGGCGATCGATCGGCTGGATTCGCCGCTCGTTTGCAAGATTTCCCTGCGGCCCAACGCTCGGATGACGAGTCGGCGTATCCGTCCGCCCTCGCGCTTGCTCTCGACGAGATGGAAATAGCCATAGTCTCGGGCGATTGTTTCGCGCACGAGCATGATCGCGTTGTATGTCTTCGACGCGCGTGACTTGAAGGCAAATGCCCCATGACGGAAGGGAGGACACCATCAACAGAAGCGGACAATTAAGAATCGTCTCGACAATTTTCTTTATAATTCGTCTTTCAAAAGCGCAGTCCAAAAAGCCCGCCAGTAGCCGTAGCATCCGTCAGCTTCGTATCTAAGACAAACGCGTTTACATCGAAATCCCGTCGGTATCCGTCTTCAGGTAAAACATCTGAGTTAATCGTGACGATGTACTGATACCCATGCTCGGCCGCACGATCCGCGCCCAGTTGGAGTGCCTTCACAATCTGGCGCTCATCGACACCATCGAAGAGATGGCTGTCATGGATCAGAAAGCCAGGCGATCTTTCGTGCCGACTGCTTAATTCGAGGAGCATCAGATCAAAGCAGAATATCTGCATGTTAGTAATGCCCTTGCTACGATGGCCCTCGATCTTGACCTCGAAACACGGTCCGTTTGCAGTTGCGTCGACCGTCAGGCTGCCAGCGGCTTCGTACAAGGCTTCTGAAAGCTCTTCGAATGTCACGATTGCCTCGTTCACGATGTCTTCTCGCTCGTGAACATCGTCTCTGAGAGCCTGTGCGATTCGTGCGCGCTCGATTTCAATCTCAGCTTTCGAACTTTCAAGCGTTTCCGCTGCAGTCAGTCGCTGACGAAGACTTTCGACTTCCGCCTCTGCGCGGCCGAGCTCTTCTCTCATCGCAGTGTATTGCTCCAAGGCACCGCCGGACTGCAAAACGCCCATAATCTGCCGCCGCCGAACATCAAGGTCGGACTGCGTTCGCTCCCGCTCCTGGATACGACAAGATGCTGAAGTAATCTCGCTAGTAAGGTGCGAACGTCGATTTTCGATGATCGTCCGATGAAAAACCTCTACCTCATCGAACCTGCGGCGAACCATACCCGGCAGCACAACACCGGCTTCGTCGTAGAGCTTCCCAAGGTCCGACAAACCCGGCTCTTGTTCCTCAACAACTGACGCTTCAAGGTCGCCGATCAGCTTCTGGTCTATGAAATTCTCTTCGCCGAGGCTGTTGATCTGAGCTGTGATGTCATTTACTTCCCCTTGGAGTTCACGATACTCTGGAATAACCTCAAAGGTCTGCAACTGAGAGTACAGCCGCTCGGTCTTACGCTCGGCTACGGCGAGACGAGTTCTAATATCGGCTGCGCGGCCGACAAAGGCTCCTAGGTCTCCAGAGCGCGCGGCGCGCCCAAGCTCTTTCACAATCTTCTCCTTGCCTCTCAGTCCCTGCAAATCGCTTGCGATACGCCAATCAAGTCCCAGGAGATAAGAAATGGCGACCTGTTGGTCCCATAGTTGTTGTTGGCCGGAATGTTGCACCGGTGTTTGAAACGCCCCGCTTCCTTGGCGACGGGTGAAGTAGGAAAAGAGCGACCGGGAGGTCGGGGTGTTCTTGTCGTCAGTAATTGGAGACGCGTCTAGATCGAACCAACAGGCACCGAGGGTGGATTTCCAATTTTCATTCGAGATTTCATAGTGGCCATCACTCTCAATAAACTTCGGCTGGATCGGTAACTTTTCAGTTGGCCCGTTGAGTACGATGGTACTCGGCTTCTTGCCAGAGCGGGCAACAGAATATTCATCGTCGCCCACGTCCATGATGATCTCAAACGCCGAATCAATTAGCGCGGGTGCTCGAAAAATACTGTCTTTCGGTGCATTCGAACCACAGAGAAAATGTACTAGCTCCACGAAACTAGTTTTCCCCGCCCCGTTCCTAGACTGACGATCTGTTGCGCCTTCGCTCTTGTCCGCCAAGAGGATGTTGAGCCCTGGCTGGAACGTGAGGGTCTTGAATGACTCAAGGTCACTAGTGATCCTTCGCATCATGGCTCAGTCCTTACAACCAAGCCCCGCCGGCTTTCGACCGCGCCGACCAGGAACAGAAAATCAAGTGCCAGCACGAACCAACCATAGTCGATTGGTGCGACCGGCGCGGTAACGGTTCGCCGCTTGCGGAGCTCGTTCCAAAGACGCGATACCGTCATGGGCTCACGCAGAAGGTCGAGCAACTCACCACCAATACCGATGATCGCCCGTTCCGTTCTGACGTGTTTCGTAGGCAAGATCATGTACCTACCGCCCCTTGGTCAGGGTCTTCAAAGATGTCACAGCGATCAAAAAAGTAGGCCACTACCGCCATAGCTGCTGCCTGCCGCTTCGGTTCCCCGGAAACACCGGCAAATTGTTGAAGGTAAGCGAAAATTTGATCTCCAGACAAACCTAGTGCCTGAAGTTCAGCATACCGGTTACGGAACGCTTCTGCGATCTTTTCACCGAGTTCTACGCGCACATTCTTGGAAAAGTAGGTTTCGACCAGTCTCACTTTCAGCCGTCCGAACCGCAAAAGCGCACTTGCCTCATCTGAGAGGGAGTTCTTTTCGAGCTTCTGCGCGGACGGCGGCGGCAATACACTGTCGTTAGGGTCCGGGTCTCGGCTCTCAAGAGCACAGATTACCGGCTCTAGGTCAGACAAACTGATCGAGTAGGCCGTTTTCTGGGTCGGCGCAATGCCGAACATCAGTCGCTTAGCGTCCGGTGTCATCATTCCAAACAGCCTTACGAGATCCGGTTCCAGCCAGATCTCGATCTTCAGATCTGGGTACTCCGCCCTCTTCGTGTCGAGGTGGGCGGCGACCCTCGGCGGCACGCCGCGCGGATCGTTGTGAACGAACACCCAACCATTGATAAAGTCCGGCCATTTCTCGACGGTGCCAGCCAAGTCCGCATTGATCTTTGCGATGGTATTCTGATCGCTTACTGACTCTGGGCTGTAGCACTGAAAAATCGTTC
>JAPOSK010000566.1 GCA_026709725.1 Paracoccaceae bacterium
TTCCGTTCAGAACTGGAATTCCCGACCGGAATCAGTATTTTCAACTTACAACCCAACTGGAGTCAAGGCCAATGGACAAATTAACAGTTGAAAATTTCCGATGCTTCAGCGGGAAACAAACCGCCCGGCTGGCACCACTGACGTTGCTCGTTGGCGAAAACAGCACTGGCAAGACATCACTCATGGCACTGGCAAGCATCCTGTGGGATGTGATCTACAAAGGCAATTACCTGCCTGAATTCAAGAGGTATCCTTTTGATCTTGGCACGTTCCAGGACATTGTTCATGAGGAAGACGGTTCGTCGAAGAACAGATTTTCTGTCAGCTTTGGAATCGAGGATTGGCAATGTGAGGCGACATTCCAAAAAGGGTCACTTGGGCCGGAGGTTTTTATGCTTCATGTGAGCAACGAAGAGGGAGAGATAACATGGAGCCGTTCTCCACCAGATAGCGTTGCGCTGAATGTCAGAACCGAAGGAGGTAAATGGCAGGCCAAGCCTAAAGATACGACGGAAAGTCATACCCCCGAAAAACGACGAAGGTATCCCGATAGAAGGTGGGGACTTTCTTCAATTGACGATTATATTGAATCTGATGACCTTGAACCGGTCTATGGTGATTCCAGGATTACGGAAGTGGAAAGAAATTCTATCAGGACCCTGGCACTCTATCCCTATATGACCGTTGACAGCGGAATGGCTTTCATGCTTCCGATGGCCATGGCACCCATACGCTCGCGCCCTAAACGAACCTATGAGCAGGGATATTCTTCTCTTGATCCGGGGAATGAAAGGATTCCTCAGTATCTGGCTGCTCTTCATTCTGATCCTGACCGTCGTAAACGGTGGGGAAAAATCAAGCAGGCCCTCGACTCTTATGGCAGAGAAACCGGACTGTTTGAAGAGGTCAATATCCGCCCTCTTGGGATGAAAACGGACAGCGATCCGTTTCAAATCCAATTCAAGGTGCACGATGGCAATGGAGAATCTTCATGGCGCAACATTGTCGATGTGGGTTATGGTGTCAGTCAGATTCTGCCTGTCATCGTTGAGCTGATCAAAGGAAGTCACCCTCTGCTGCTTCTGCAGCAACCAGAGGTCCATCTTCACCCACGCGCCCAAGCGGGGTTGGGCTCAATCCTATGTCGAATCGCGACACGGGAAAGGCAGATTTTGGTTGAAACCCACAGCGATTACATCATTGACAGGGTGCGCATGGATGTACGGGACGAAAAGACGCAGCTGAGGCCCGATGATGTCTCAATCCTGTATTTTGAGCGCGCGGGTCCGAGCGTTGAGATTCATAATCTCAAAATTGACCAAAATGGAAATATTTGCGACAGTCCGCCGGGTTACCGGCAGTTCTTCATGGACGAGGTCAGCAGGGACTTGGGTTTTTGAGATGTGCGGAATTATTGATGCAAGTGTCGTTGGAAGTATTTTTTCGAAGTCCGGAAAAATATCTGAATGTGCAGAGAAGTTTCTCGTTCATGTTCAGCGTGGAAAATTGACACTTTTTATTGGCGGGAAGCTTCAATACGAGACCGACACAAATGAAAGGGCGAGGAATTGGTTTCGAGAGGCAAGACGGAGAGGGCTCGTTCGTCAGAAGGATTCCAGAGCCATTGCTTCCACTGCTGCCAATCTTGCCGCATCAAACCAATGCAAGTCGAATGATCACCATGTGTTGGCATTGGCAAGAGTCAGTGGTGCACGCTTACTCTACACAAACGATCAGAAGCTGATAAAGGACTTCACAAACAGGGAAATTATCGACATGCCAAGAGGCAGGGTCTACACAGATCGGCAAAGTGGGAAATTCACCAAAGGACATGAAAAACTCTTGCGGGAGAATGTTTGCAGCACACAGTAAATCAAGTCGCCAACGATTTATCCTTTCCTGTGCCTCAGGGTGTTACGCCTCAGAATGGCGCCAGGAAATAAAAACCGGATTTATACAGGTCTTTGCCAGCAGGTGCAGCGTGTGGACCGCCGGAAAGGGATCAATAGATCACAACAGACCGGATCGACTTGCCGGCATGCATGAGATCGAAACCGTTGTTGATCTCGCCGAGACCCATCGTGTGAGTGATCATCGGGTCAATCTCGATCCTGCCATCCATATACCAGTCGACGTAGCGGGGGAGTTCGGTGCGCCCCCGGGCCCCGCCAAAGGCGGTTCCCTTCCAGGTCCGGCCGGTGACAAGCTGGAACGGTCGTGTGGAGATTTCGGCGCCGGCGGGAGCAACGCCGATGATGACAGAAACGCCCCAGCCCCGATGGCTTGCTTCGAGGGCGGCTCGCATGACATCGACATTGCCTGTGCAGTCAAAGGTATAATCGGCTCCGCCGATGGGATCGTTCCGGGTTTGCGTCAGGCTGACGAGGTAGGGCACGAGGTCACCCTCCACCTCGGTGGGGTTGACGAAATGCGTCATGCCGAACCTCTCGCCCCAGACCTGCCTTTCGGGATTGACATCAACACCGACGATCATCCCGGCACCCACAAGGCGGAGCCCCTGGATGACATTCAGTCCGATGCCGCCGAGTCCGAACACGATGGCTTTGGACCCGGGCTCAACACCGGCCGTGTTCATGACCGCTCCGAGACCGGTTGTCACGCCGCAACCGATGTAGCAGATCTTGTCAAATGGTGCGTCCTTTCGTACCCTGGCGACGGCGATTTCCGGCAGAACCGTGAATTGTGAAAAGGTCGAGCATCCCATGTAATGGAGAATTGGATCACCATCGAGTGTTGAAAAGCGCGATGTGCCATCCGGCATGAGGCCCCGCCCCTGTGTATCCCGGATCACATGGCAGAGATTGGTTTTGTGCGAGGTGCAGGAAGGACACTCACGACATTCCGGTGTGTAGAGGGGGATGACATGATCACCCTCTTCCAGTGTTGTGACACCAGACCCGACCTCGACAACCACGCCCGCACCTTCATGGCCGAGAATGGCCGGAAAGAGCCCCTCCGGGTCGGCACCCGACAGGGTGAACCCATCGGTATGACAGATACCGGTGGCCTTGATCTCGATCAGGACCTCACCCGCTTTGGGCGGGTCAAGATTGACCTCCATGACTTCAAGTGGCTTGCCGGCTTCTGTGGCAACTGCCGCTCTGGTTTTCATATCTCTGGTCCTCCAGCCCGGGGTTCCCTGAAACAGGTGATAGGGAGGATGGGGTCAGGAATCAACACAATTCGTTGCATCGCTCAGCCCCATGGACCTGTGTCGCTCCGACACGCCATAGGGTCAGAGCATGACCGGTCGCGCTCGGGAAAGATACCATTCGGCTGATTCTGTTCCCCTCAACCGCTCGCCGATGCGCTCGCGGGCGCATTCCGGGGCAGGGCCGGACGAAACAGGGCGGCCACCGCATCCTGTCCATCTCAGATATTCCCCCGGGGATGCCTATCGTTTCCGATCAGGGGCCATGGCGATCAAGAGCCCAGTGCCAGAGGCTGCCTCGTGGTGCGGTCTCCGTGGCCCGATCCTTTTTATGGGGATTATATACTTAAGTGACAGAAAATTAAAGAAGCTCATAAGAATCAGTAC
>JAPOSK010000232.1 GCA_026709725.1 Paracoccaceae bacterium
CACCGCTGATCCGCTGGCTATCCTTGGTTACCAGTATGATCTTGTCTGCAATGGCGTTGAGCTGTCTTCCGGGGCTGTCCGCAACCACCGCCCGGATATTCTCTACAGGGTTTTTGAAATTGTTGGCCATGACAGGGCCTATGTCGATACCCACTTTGCCGGTATGGCCAATGCCCTGCGTTACGGAGCGCCACCCCATGCCGGTATCGCGCCTGGTATTGACCGGATCGTCATGCTGCTGAGTGACATGGAGAACATTCGCGAGGTCATCGCCTTTCCCCTGAACCAGCGGGCTGAAGACCTTATGCTCGGGGCCCCGTCAAGACCATCGGGTCAGGCGCTGCGTGATCTCGGAATCCGGATTCATGATGACTGATGGACGTCACCCGGGTGCGCTCCGGATCCCAATCATTTGCGGAGGATCCGTTCAGGATTGCCCTGACTGCGACAGTCGTGTGGACAGATTGGCAAGGAATGCCAGACCCGCATAAACGGCGACACCCAGCATGAGCGGGATGCCGGTTCCGTTGAAGAGCTGTCCGATTGGTATGGCCAGAAGCGTACAGATCAGTGTGGAGACGGCACCGATCACTGAAGCGGCCAGCCCGGCAATTTGCCCCATCGGTTCGAGTGCGAGGGCATTGAGGTTGGCCAGGCACAGGCCAAGCAGGAAAAACATGCCCGCACTCCAGGCAACAAAGAGCCACAGCAGGTGACTGCCTGCCAGCAGGTCTGCCGCAATGACCCCGGCACAGATGATTGACATGAGGCTGATGGCAAGAAAGCCGGTGGTTGAAAGGGTCCACACTCCCAGTCGCATGACAAGCCTTGCATTGAGGAAACTTGCGCTGCCGGAGACGACCGCAACAATCGCAAAATAGAGCGGAAACCGTTCGCCGGTGTCAAGCCAGTCGACATAGGCCTGCTGCGCTGAAACCAGATAGGAGAAGATGCAGGCAAGTGCCAGCGACAGACTCAGCGTGTAGGTTACAACAACACGATGCGTCATGACTTTCGCGAGGGCATGACCCATCGCCTTCATGCGAAATGGTGTCCGCCTGTCAGGTGGGTGCGTCTCCGGTTGACGCAACAGAAGCCAGATCAGGATGCCAACCGCCAGCAGCTGGAATGATACAAAGATGTACCGCCAGCCGAAAGCGAGCATAATGGTCTGGCCAATCAGGGGAGCGATGGCGGGGACAAGGACAAAAAGCATCATGGCCAGCGACAGAATGCGGGCCATACTCCTGCCACTGAAACGGTCCCGGACCATGGCGTGCGTCACAGTGCGCGGTGCGGACACGCCAATTCCCTGAACAAATCGTGCCAGAAGGAGTTCAGGGTAGGAATCTGTGGCATAGGACCAGTAGCTGGCCAGGGCGAACAGCATGATGCCGGCCAGGATGACCGGTTTGCGACCAAACGAATCGGAAAGCGGACCCATGATCAACTGCCCGACGCCTGTCCCTGCGATAAACAGGATGATGATCATCTGCGCATTGTTGATATCACCAAGACCGAAATCAGCCCCGATGGCCGGGAAGGCCGGCAGCATGGAGTCCGTTGCAAAGGCGACCAGCGACAGAAGCATCGCCACAAGGGTGATGAATTCGGCATTTGGGGGCTGCCGGACGGGTCTCTGTTTCACATGGCAATTCCGGAATGATAATGTTTGTCTTCACTCCCACGGGCTACAATATTGATCAGGGGTTGCAATGATCATTGACTGCGGCGCCGGGATATGAGCCAGGTTGCGGAACAGGGAAGGAGGAAGGATGATTGACGCCGCGACACCCGCCTTGCAATTTTTGCTCACCCGTCGGTCACGGTCCTATAAAACACTCACAAAGCCGGTGCCGGATCGTGAGGCATTGTCAACGATTCTCACGGCTGCCGCCAGGGTGCCTGATCATGGGGCTCTGGTCCCGTGGCGCTTTATCGTGATTGAGCAAACTGCCATGGACAGCATTGGCAGGATTCTGCGGGAGCGCGGGGAAGCAATGAAGAAGTCGCCGTCGCTTCTTGATCGGGCCGTTGAAGTTTTTACCGATGCGAGCCTGATTGTCGCCGTTGTGGCCAGTCCCGATCAGGACGCCAAAATCCCCGCGATTGAACAGACGCTGTCAGCCGGGGCTGTCTGTCTCTCCCTTCTCAACGCAGCATTGGCCAGTGGATGGGGAGCCAACTGGTTGACCGGTTTTGGTGCACATGATGCCGCATTCAGGGAAAAGGCGCTGGGCCTCAAGCCCCATGAGTTCATTGCCGGTTTTGTTCACATTGGCACCGAGACGACCCCGCCGCCTGATCGTCCCCGTCCCGACCTTGCGGCAAGCGTGACGTGGTTGCGTTGAGCGAGTGCGGCATCAGATCAAATCCCAGCCTTCCTCCTGCAGCGCATGAGCCACCTGCTGGATGGCTTCGCCGAGTTGATCGACCACCGTGTCAATCTCCTCGCGGGTAATGGTGAGCGGGGGTGACATGATATTGAGGTGACCGACAGGACGCACGATCACACCGAGCGATTCGGCAACATCCGAAATTCGTTTGCCGATGTTGACTGTATCAGGGAGCAGAGCTCTGGTTGACTTGTTGTGTACATTTTCGATGCAGCGCATCAGTCCCATGCCGCGGACATCCCCCACGAGGGGAAGCACGGCAAGATCCTGCAATCGCCTGCCAAAATAAGTTCCGGCGTCCCGGGCATGGTCCAGAATATCGTCCCGTTCAATGATTTCGATATTCTTCAGGGCCGCTGCGCATGCGACAGGATGGCCGCTGTAGGTGAACCCGCTCGGATAGAAACGGTCGCCGCTGGCACTGACAAATGCATCATGCAGACGGTCGGAGTAAATCACCGCAGCGATGGGCCGATAGCCCGATGAGAGGCCCTTGGCGGTGCAGATGATATCCGGTTCGATATCAAAGACATCCTTTGAGGCGAACCAGTGACCGAGACGGCCGAACGCCGTGACGACTTCATCTGCAACAAAGAGAATGTCGTGTTCACGGCAGACTTCACGCATTCGTGCGAGATATCCCCTGGGGGGGATCAGGACACCGCCTGCACCCATGATCGGCTCAGCGAAGAACCCGCCAGCCTTATCAGGCCCAATTTGCACGAGAGTCGCGCGGAACTCTTCAACCAGAATCCCGCAGTATGCCTCTTCATCCATTTCCGCCGGCATCCGATAGAGATCGGGGGCGGAAAGATGATGAATCGTATCGTGAATGTAGCGGAAATTCTGTGAGCGGTCACTGGCCTTGTTCCCAAGTGACATGGCAGCAAATGTCGATCCGTGGTAGGCCTGCCTGCGGGCAATCATGTGCACCTTGTCAGGATGCCCCCGGCATGACTGGTAATACTGAACCATCCGAAACGCGCTGTCGATGGCGGTTGAGCCGCAGGTTGTAAAATGTACCCGGTTGAGATCGCCCGGTGCCAGTGCGGCAAGTCTGGATGCCAGGGTAATGGCCGGTTCATTGGACATGTCGGTGAAGGGGGACGCATAGGCAAGCCGCCGAACCTGATG
>JAPOSK010000496.1:0-2264 GCA_026709725.1 Paracoccaceae bacterium
CCGCCCCACACCCGCCACCTGCACCTCGCCGGACAGCAGCGGCCACAGCCGGACAATCACCCGCGCCTCGTCCACTTTCAGAAAAGGCCGCTTGCCAAACCCGCGCGCATCGGGCATCTCAACGCCGCCAATCGCAAACCCGATGTCCGGCCAAAGCGACAACTCCATGTCGCCGCCAATCCGGAACGCGCGCCCGGTCTGGCCGGCGACATAATCCGAAACCTCGGCCTTGTAATCATTCGCATCAAACACCGACACAAACACCGCCCCCGCGCCCACCACGAGCACCCCCAACACCAGCACCGCCACCAGCAGTTTTTTCAGCAATTTGGCCATCAGACGAGATTTCCCGCCGTTAGTTTAGACCAAAACCCATGCCCGCCCTGACTTGACTATTGGCGGCCTGTATGTCAATAATTGCCATTAAACCAGATGGTCACCCGTGTTATATGGGCGATTGCGACAAAATATGTCATAATTCCACCTGAAATGAGGCAAGAACCATGCTAATAGAATTCAAGGTCGCCAACTACCGGTCTGTCAAGGACGAGCAGACCCTGAGCCTGGTGGCGTCCAAAAACAGGGAGTTGGCTGATTCCGGTACCCTTGAAAGCGGTATTCCCAATGTCAAGTTATTGCCCTCATCGGCAATTTATGGCCCCAATGCATCGGGTAAAACCAATTTGCTTCTCGCTCTTTTGAGGATGAAACGGATTGTGACGGAGTCCTCTCTTGAGAAAGGGCGCGGGGATGATCTTCCGATAGAGCCGTTCAAACTGGATGCCAAATCACTCGCCAAACCCTCAACATTTGAAGTTTTCTTTGTATCAGGCGGCATCCGCTACCAGTATGGTTTTTCAGCGACGGAAGTATATATCGCAGATGAATGGCTCTTTGCCTTCCCTGAAAAACGCGCCCAGCGCTGGTTCAGCCGCACCCGGGAGAAAGGTGAATACCAATGGGAGTTCGGGCCTTCACTGAAAGGCGAAAAGAAACTCTGGCAAAAATCAACCCGTGACAATGCCCTGTTTCTTTCCACGGCGGTACAACTCAACAGCAAACAGTTGCAGCCCGTTTATGACTGGTTTAGAGACACTTTGCGTCTTGCCGGCATTGGCGAATGGTCGCCGGCTTTCAGCACTTCCCTTTGCGAAACAGGTGACAAAAACAGGATACTCGACTTCCTGAAAAAAGCGGACTTGGGAATTGACGATATACATGTAAAAGAGGCTTCCCGGGATTTGGGGCCGTCGCCTTATGGTGGTATGGCCAGCATCCTGAAAAAAACGTTGCCTTATGGTGGTATGCCCCACACATTGAAAAACGAAGTTGCCGAGATAATGGAGAGAAAGAGATATCGCAGGATAGGTGAAGTCATTATAGAAAAAGAGTACGAGATAAAAACCGTTCACAAGGATTCGAGCGGTCAGGGCATTGAGTTTGACATTGGATACGAGGAGTCCGATGGAACGCGGAAAATCTTCGCACTCGCAGGCCCGTTTCTTGAAAGCCTAAAAAAAGGCTATGTGGTCTGTATTGATGAATTGCACGACAACCTGCACCCCGATTTGGTGAAATTTCTTGTGGGTTTGTTCAACAATAAAGAGACAAACACCGGCCATGCCCAACTGATTTTCACAACCCATGAAACCTCTATGCTGAATCAGAAGGTCCTGCGCCGTGACCAAATCTGGTTTTGTGAAAAGGACAGGGGGCAAGCGACGGTGCTGTACCCCTTGACTGATTTCAGTCCGCGCAAAGGTGTTACCAATCTGGAAGCAGCCTATCTGTCCGGTCGTTACGGAGCAGTGCCCTATATCGCGGAATCACCGCAAATATAGCGGATGGGCAGAAAGGCCAAAAATACATCCCCGGCCCGCAGGGACGGCAACAAGGCCCTCTATCCGAGAGTCCTTGTTGTCTGTGAGGGCGAAAAAACTGAACGCTATTACTTTGCCGGACTCAGAAATCATCTCAGATTAAGAAGCGCCAACATCGAGATTGTCGGGGAAGGAGCCACTCCGACAAGGATTGTCAAGCGTGCGGAAAAACTTCATCAAGAAGAGCTGGATATTGGCAACCCTTTTGACGAGATTTTCTGCGTGTTTGACAAGGAAGAACATGCCGACTACGACAAAGCCGTACGCATTTTGGAGAAGAAAAGTTCGGAACGGAAGAGCAACCCTCTCTGGTGGGCAGCCGTTGCCCGGGTTCCCCCCTTCGAATCTGGGCTTTTGCGCGTTCACGGGCACGGACAAGGCCGC
>JAPOSK010000496.1:2274-3520 GCA_026709725.1 Paracoccaceae bacterium
AACCGGTGCCTCGATACCCGCCTATGAATACAGGCTATTGCTGCATTACAGATACACGACAAGGCCGTACCAAAAAACCGGAAACAAAAGTGCGGGAGAGATGGTTACTCTGGATTTGAAAAAGCATTTCAAGGATTACAAAAAAAACGACAAGAACATTTTTGAGAAATTCAAGGGCAGACTGGAACAGGCAAAGAAAAATGCGGATAAGTCCCTCACCGCTGCTGAAAACACCGGCACAGACAACCCATCCACAAGAGTGCATGAACTTGTGGAATGCTTGCAGAATATAAAAGATAAAAGGCCTCTGACCTGAATCCAACCGCCGCCAGAAGCCGTTTGCCCTTCGCGGTATCCGGTGCCGGCTGTTGGGCGGGATGGATATTTCTGCGGCGTTAGCCGGAATCCGTTTGTTCTTCGCGGCGCCAGGCACCGGAGCGGCCTCCGGTTTTTTCGAGGAGGCGGATGTTGGGGATGGTCATGGCGCGGTCGGCGGATTTGCACATGTCGTAGATGGTCAGCAGCGCGATTTGCACGGCGGTTAGGGCTTCCATTTCAACGCCGGTCCGGGCGCGGGTTTCGGCGCGGGCGCGGCAGGTGATGGAGGGCGGTTCGGTGGTGTGCTCGAAGTCAACGGTGACGGCGGACAGCGGCAGCGGGTGGCACAGCGGCACCAGGTCGGCGGTTTTCTTGGCGGCCATGATGGCGGCGAGGCGCGCGGCGCCCAGCACATCGCCCTTGCGGTAGCCGCCGGCGACGATGCCGTCCAGCGTCTCCTGCGACAGCAGGATGCGGCCCTCGGCGACGGCGGTGCGGTGCGTGGTGTCTTTGCCGCCGACATCCACCATCCGCGCCTCGCCGCGCCGGTTGAAATGTGTAAAGTCGGCCATCAGCGGGCATAATAACAGCATGGCGATTATCGTGAAATATTTTGCGTCATTGCGCGAGAACATTGGCCGCGACGGGGATTCGGTGGAGGCCGCCGGCATCGGCAGCGTCGGCGATTTGCGCGCGGCGCTGGCGCAGCGCGGCGATGTGGACGGCGACGCGCTTGAGCGCGCGCGGTGCGCGGTCAATTATGAATACGCGGATGACGGGCAGGCGCTGAAAGACGGTGATGAAGTTGCCTTCTTTCCGCCGGTTACAGGCGGCTGAACGCGCGCCGCAATCAGGGCGGCAGGGCCAGGAACATGGCGCGTTTGCCGCGCAGCATGTTCAGCAGGATGGGGCGGCCTTTTTCCACCAG
>JAPOSK010000203.1 GCA_026709725.1 Paracoccaceae bacterium
CCTGAAGGGAGTCAGATTCCTGACAGACATTCAGGCGCAGAGCCGCCAGTTCACCATCGACCGCCCTGTCAAGGCGATCACCGGCAGCATGACGCAGCCTTGAGAGTTTACGGGCGTCACTGAGATATGATTCACGGGCGGCACGGATTGCTGCGACAATCCTGTCACATTCCTGAGCCAGGTGCTCGCGCCTGTCCTCCTGCCCCGCAAGCCTTGCCAGCACCGACCGCAGCTCCTCGGGCTGGACACGATGTTTCCGGGCCAGTTGACGAATCAGATACAAACGATCTTCCGTATCCTCAATCGTGTCGGATGCCACATCAAGCGTGCCCAGAAACCGATCAAGCTGGACCTGGGCCTCCTCGATCTCATGCGTGGCCACTGTCAGGGCCTGCATGGCTGTTTTGATTTCCGGACCACACGCATCATCAATCCGCTCAAGGGATCGAATTGCATCAATCAGGGTCCCAAGCGCTCCCTCCATACCGCTCATCAATCGGACTTCCTCGACGCGTGTCCTGATTTTCATCGCCGCCTTCAGACGGACACGGGCCTGTTCCAGCACCTCAACTTCACCATCTTCAAGTCCGAGATTTTCAAGTTCGGCAACAACATGGGCATTGTAATCCGCCTCCTTTTCCATTTCGGCCAGCTCCGCCTCAAGGTCATCCTGGCGTCGCCGGAGGTCACGAACAGCCGTCCAGCGATCATGAACCGTTCGGGCATCCCGGGTCGAGCCGGCAAAGAAATCAAGGAAACGGCAATGCTCGGATGGATTCAGGAGGCCCATTTCCTTGCGGGATCCGTGGATATCGACCAGCTGCGTGCCGATCTCGGTCAACTGCCCGGCCGTAATCCGCGAACCATTGGCAAAGGAGACTGTGCGACCCGAACCGGTGATTGTGCGACGCAGGAGCAGATCACCGTGACAGGCGATCTGCTGATTCCTGAGCCAGTCCTGCACCGGGTGGTCGGATTCAATGACAAATCCGGCGCTGACGTCGCCTGAGGAGGCCCGCGATCGCAGCAGATCACGTCCGGCGCGGACACCTGTCACGAAACCCAGCGCGTCAAGAAGGATGGATTTTCCCGCTCCGGTCTCCCCGGTCAGAACATTCAGCCCTGGCCCGAATGTCAGATCAAGCCTGTCGATATAGAGGATATTCCGAATGGAAAGATCATGCAGCAAGGTTCTGTCAAGCCCCATACAGCCAGGAGAAGGCGGCCCGGCGGACTCTTACAGCCATTTTCCTCTGATCGTCTGCCGCTGGAATTTCTCCAGAAACCTCCGCAAACCGCCCGAATCCGGTTTGGCATCCGGATTCTGAAGCATGTCATAACCATACCGGTACCATTGGGTGTCATTGAAATTGTATGCAAGGATCTCGGCTGATTCACGGGCCTGTTCGGTAAGCCCGAGTGCGGTATAAGCCTCGATCAGCCTGTACAGAGCCTCCGGAGTGTGGCTGGTTGATCTGTCATAATCGGGCTCGATGATCTCTCCCTCGCTGTTCTCAATCTCCACAGCGTCGAGGAACCCGTTGGTCACCACGCTCTGGAATCGCCTGATCGCCGGTCCGTATTTCTTCTGCTTGAGATAAAACCGGCCGACTTCCATCTCTTTGGCGGCAAGTCGGTCAGCGGTCAGATCAATTTTCAGGTCAATGGTCTTGGCGAATTCACTGTCAGGATACTCACTCTTGACCACCTGCAGGCTTCGCCATGCCTGCACGGCGTTTGACCGATCCCGGCCTTTCTGATCAAGCTGGTCATAGTAACTCAGGGCGATGAGATGCTGGGCAAGTGCAGCATCCTCATCGCCCGGATATGACAGGAGGAAACGCTCGGCCGCCCCCCGGCTCAACTCATACTCCCGGGCCAGATGATAGGAACGGGATGACATGATCGTGCCGGCACGCGCCCATTCGGAGTAGGGGTAGATCCGTTCAATCTCAGCGAATGTTTCAGCAGCATCGCGAAAGCGGCCACGATCGAAGTCCTGCTGTGCCCTGACATAAATCTGCCCGGGTTTCTGGGACTCGAGTGCCAGCTCCTTCCTGTCCGCGCAACCGGACAGGGCAAGCGTCAGAATCAGCACCAGCCCGGCGGCTTGATATCTCAATGTCATGGGGTGTCCTGTCGATGGCTCCTGATCTGTATTGCCATCATCCTAGCAAATCCATCAAATCTGGCAACATTCCGGCCCGGTGCAGGTCGATTGCGCTGAACAGTGACATCGGAACCCTGCATTGCCCGGCAGGAATCGACCGGAAGTCTGCCGGCGGATCCACTGATGGCAGTCCCGCGATCAACTCTGTTCAGTTCATGGTTTCCAGATTGTCAAGAGTCAGGTCCACACCGGGCAGACCTGCAGCGACGACCTCATCGGCAAGCGAGATGGCATAATTTTCCGGGTCGGAAAACAGCGCATCCAGAAGTTTGCAATTGGTCGCATGACCTGTTTTTTTGCCAATGAACTTGCCGAGAATTGGCATGCCGGCAAGGGAAAGATCACCGACTGCATCAAGCATTTTATGGCGGACGCATTCATCAGCGAACCGGAGTCTGCTGAGATAGGTGCTGCCTTCAAAATCAATGACGACGACATTGTCGCGTGTCCCCCCGAGGCCAAATCCCTCGGATTGCATCCATTTGATATCGCTGATGGCGCAAAACGTCCGACTGCTCCCCAGCACAGATGCAATGGCACCATTGGCCAGACAGAGCGACTTGTTCTGGCGACCGACCGGATCCGGAAACTCAATCGTCAGATCCATTTCAAATCGCTCCGACGGGACAAGACCGGCAAATACACTGGAATCGGCAGATCCTTCCACCCAGACATCGCGCAGAATGCGCAGGACTTTCCGTGGAGGCTCCTGCCATTTGACACCGACACCGAGAATCTCGCGGGCAAATGGCAATGCACTGCCATCAACGCCCGGCACTTCCGGCCCATCGATATGAACAATCGCATTGGCGATTCCGCATGCCGTCAGCGATGCCAGAAGATGCTCAACTGTCTGGACGCTGTCCCCCTCCCGATTGGTCAGGGTGGTGCAGAGCCGGGTTGAACTGACATTCCGGAAATCAGCAGCAATGCCTCTCCCGCTCGCCGGCGCATCAGCGCGCTCAAACACGATCCCCGTATCCGGCGCGGCAGGAAGAATGACAAGATTGGAATGGACCCCGGTATGCAGACCCCTGCCATTGACGGAAACAGGTTTCGCGAGGGTTGCTTGTGCCATGACGATACCAGACTGGAAACTCGGGGACGAAGTAACCGACTGGTGGCTTCGGGACAACACAATGTTTGTAACATAATGTTTCCGACATCAGCGGGCCGGAAAGCATCTCCCCTGTTCCAGTCCGGGGTGCAGCGGGAGCGGCGGCCAGCCGGCTCAGCCAATCCGTGCATCCATGGCCCGGCTTCAGACAGTTGTCCAGCCTGATTTTCACCCGGAGAGGGTCTTCGTGGAGATGCCCGCAGCCGGACACACCTGTCCCGCCCCGGCCAA
>JAPOSK010000275.1 GCA_026709725.1 Paracoccaceae bacterium
ACCGCAGGATGGCCATAACGCGTGATGAGAACACGCTCACCATTACAGGCGGCCGCAACCAGTTCAGAGAGGCGTGCCTTCGCATCACGGAGTGACAATTCCACTCATTCCATTCCCGCAAGGATATGCTGATCGGTGCATTCATGGTCAATCTCTGCAAATTTTCAAGACTACATCGGGACCACATTTGCAGTTGTGATGAAAATCAAGCCTCATTCCGCATCAGGGTTTTTGCTCGGAGGCGGATTATCAGTCCACCCCGTGCCACTCCGGGGTGCAATGCCCGGGAGCGGCCTCCCTGCCGCGATCCGATCGGTCGGAGCCTCCTGACTGACAAGATTGAATCCGAACCAGCAGTGCGGCATGTGGAGTTGAAGGCGTCCTGGTTCATACCTGCTGGCATGGTTTGCAGCGATCAGACAATCTGCGTGATCCTTTCGGCAATCTGCCTGGCCGCCTCTTCGATTGATGCCCCCGAGTGATCGGGCAGCATGATCGTGGCAAGTGTGGTGGCATTCAACTGCTGGCCCGACTTTGAATAGCGCGGGTCGTAGTGATGCTTGATCATCTCCCCAACCAGTGCATGCCATTGGCCGGTCGCTGCAAGTGATTGCCAGTGCTCTATTTGCGCAGCTGCGTGATAGGGGGCAAGACGGGCAATCCGGTCCTGCAGGCGGCATATGTCAGCGGTCATGCAGCGATACGCCTGAACGATAAAGTCGGTGCGGGAATCGAACGGCGCAGCGATCTGTATCCGTGAAGCTTCCCGCATGACGTCCCAGAGGGATGGAGGGAGTGTTATCTGTCCAATACGGTTGGACTCTGCCTCCAGAACAAGGGGGAGATCCGGATCAAGGCCAAGGAGTCCGGTGATCAGACAGGATTCAAAGCGTTTCTGCGTTGGCTGCCCTGCCTGAACATGACCGAAGATTGATCCCCTGTGCCGGGCACAATGCTCCAGATCAAGGGTTTGAACACCGATTTTGGCCAGTTCAGTCAGGATTGCCGTTTTTCCGGTACCGGTGGGTCCTGCCAGGAGAATGGGGCGGAATGGCATGGGATCATGGTAGAAGAATGCGTTGACCAGCTGTCGGTAGCGTTTGTAGCCACCGCTCAGGGTCGTGCACCGCCAACCGACCTGATGGCAGATTTCGGCAAATGCCTGTGAGCGTTTGCCGCCGCGCCAGCAATAGATCAGCGGTCGCCAATCAGGCGCATGCCCAGCCAGAGCTGTGTCCAGGTGGCAGGCAATGTTTCTGCTGATCATGCTGGCACCGATACGGCGGGCCCGGAATTTGCTGTCCTGTGAATAGGTCGTGCCCACCTGCCGCCGCTCATCATCATCCAGCACCGGGAGATTGACCGCCGCATCGATATGATCCGCCGCAAATTCGCCCGGACTTCGCACGTCAATGACAGCATCAAAATCATGTGAGAGCAACTCCCGGATGGATTCCGGTTTAAAATGGCTGCCGTAACCTCGTTCCATGCTCAGATATCAACTCCCGTTCACATCCTGCCACCCGGTCCATAGCCTGACATTGGACGCAGTCACCCCTTCCGGCAAATCCCTGCCTAAGAGCCTGGACTGAAATGTGGATGGCCTCCCCCCAGGTGCAACATCCTCGTGTCGAGCACAAGCCCGACAGAAAGGGCGCCATGGCCTGGAACGCGACCACCCGTCAGACATGTAAACGCAAGACATTACGACAGGAAAGCACCATGACCGACGCGGATTGGCAGGGGATCCTGCCTTTGCTTCCGCCCCCACCGCCGTGCACCCGCCCGCGAACCGCCAGTCTTCGCAAGATCGTCAACGCGATCCGGTCCAGGCTTGCGACCGGGTGCCAGTGGCGTGCACGCCCCAAGTGTTTTCCGCCCTTGACAACGGTCTGGAATTATTTCCACGCTTGGCGCGACAGCGGCGTCTTCAGGCGCATGATGGACGCGCTCCGGCGGCCGCCATTGACAGCCGGTCGGTGACGACAACGGAGAGGGGTGGGCCGGTCGGGGGGCAAACACCACCTCACCGTGGAGGCGGAGAGAGTCCCGATCATGATCCGGGTCCACGCAGCGGATGGGCAGGACCGGGAACAGCGTACCGGCTGTGATCCCGGCCTCGCTGGCGCAGGCGCCGACGGTCGTGAAACTGCAGGCAGACGGTGGGGACAGCGGTGCCAGGCTGCGCTCCCGGCCTCGGGATCCGGGGATCCCGGACATGTCGGAGATCATCCACGCGTCCGGTGATGGCAGGGGCTTCACAGTCCTTTACCGCCCTGGGTGGTGGGGCGGATGATTGCCCGCCTGTCGCGGCGCCGGCGTCCGGCCGGGGATATCGAGCGGACTCCGGCGGGCTCCCTGGCCCGGGTGCCACGCCCCGACTGTCGGTTCCCATCCCGCCCACCGGCACGAGGACTGACATCATGAAAGTGAAGAACAATCATGAATCAATGACTTATGATTCAGGCTCTTGATCAATCGGCTTGCTGGCTTCGATTAGAAGGGTCAAGGCTTGTTGATAACCGCTTTCCATTGGATGCAGTCCATCAGAATCATCTTTTTCTTGCCGCCGTTTAAGAAGATTGATTGCATGATTTTGAACTTTGGGATGTTCCTTAAGGATTTCAGAAAGAATGAGGCCAAGGGCAAGTGTCTTCCCCTGAAGCTCAAATATCTCCAACCGTGCTTCTGTTAGAACACCTAAGCGGTTTTCTTCGCTCATTGTTGTGCCGGGCGGTCGGTTAGGTTTTTTGTTTGGACCTGTGGCGAAATTGGGAACTTATTCCACTGTTTCGTTAGAATTTTGGCTAATCAATTTTTTCAGCAATTTCAGGATTTCTTCATTGCTGAGTTCCAATGCTTCAATGCGATCAACCGTATTTTCTTCAAAATCATTCAAACGCTGTTCAAGATTTTTATCAAGAATATGGACCTGCTCTTGAATAGTTGCAGCGTAAGACATTCCATACCAAACACCGCCCCCGACAAGAGAGGCAAACGCGACAATTGCAAGTGCCACGCTACCTATTGCGGCCATAGTTTGCAGTGTTCGTTTCTTCATCAGGGCTGCTTCCTTTGTTAAGTTCTAAATTGATAACTACTTATCCCAAGTTTTTTGTCAAGAGGTTTCTCAATTTGCCAATCAGCGACCCAATCGCCCGAATCCGCCGCCGGGGCCCATCTCTCCCGGATTTCCGTCCCCCTAAGCGTCAACTTGCCTTGATTCCCCCGACGACCTGTCCTTGCGCAATCCCTTCAACGCTCCCGATCGAGCCGCCATGCCTTCCCGACCCTCCGGCAGGAGATCCATCGACAGCGCCCGGTCCTCCCTCATGCCTGCCAGTCTTTCCTTCAGACCTGATCGCCCCCGGGAGATGAACCGCGGGACACGATGACAGGTCATCAGGGAAATCGGGGCAAGTCAACGCTTATGGGTGGGGGGATTCATCGCCCGGACGGTGGCGTGGATCGGGGTCACTGCGGAACCATTGGGGACATGGGGCCGATGCATCGCCGA
>JAPOSK010000164.1 GCA_026709725.1 Paracoccaceae bacterium
TAAACCCCTTTTGAAATGGCTTTAGTTGGGCTGCGAGGTCTGGCAAGATGCCAAACTGGATTTGACCTGATTGCGCTTGGGTGATAGCATCACTGGTCTACCCGGAATTGGCGGGCCATTGATGACGGAGACGGGCGGAAGGGCCCGGTCGTCCGGTGCGCTGACACGGGTCAAGAGAATGGTTTACAAAGAGGAGGAAAACCATGTTGCATGCTGTCAAGACGGGACTGGCTCTTGCCGTCGCGCTTGCCCTGTTCCCGGTGTCCGCATCTGCCGATGGGGATCATGACGGGGTGGTCGTGAATATCATGACGCGCCCGGGTCCGGTGATTGCCGGGCGGATTGTCGAGCGCGGTGCGGAATTTCAGGAAATGACCGGGGCCGAGATCCGCGTCGCTGAAGTCCCCTTTGCGGAGTTGTTTCAGAAAATTCTGACCGATTGGGCAAGTGGCACCAAATCGATTGATGTCGGGGTCTTTGCATCCGGTTGGGGCATTGAGCTCGTGAATGCGGATCTGGTGGAAAATCTCGATTCCTACATCGCCAATGACGACAAGATCGACCTTGATGATATCGCGCCGTATTTCCGCGATTTCAATCAGAAGGTCCGGGGATCAACCTACTTCATCACACTCGATGGTGACTTTCAGATGCTCTACTATCGGACCGATGTGCTGGCTGATGCCGGGCTTGAACCGCCGCGGACCTGGGAAGAGTATCTTGAGGTCGCGTCAAAAATCCACGGTCGGGACATGAATGGCGACGGCGAACCCGACTATGGATCCTGCATCTTCAAGAAACGGAATGCACAGTCCTACTTTGCGGTCCAGTCCATGGCGGCAAGCAGGGTCCAGGCCCAGGGGACCGGCGAGGGAATTTACTTCCACAAGGAAACGATGGAGCCGAAGATCAACAATGAGGCCTGGGCCAGGGCTTTTGAGATCTACAAGGCAACCGGGGAGTACGGACCTCCCGATGAGCTGAACCATGATATCGGTGATACGCGCGCGCTGATGGTGTCGCAGGCGCGCTGTGGCCTGATGATCGACTGGGGCGATATCGGGCCCCTGTCCATTGAGGAAGGCAGCCAGATCAGGGACAAGGTCGGGGCTGTGATCATGCCGGGCTCAAGGGAAGTCCTTGATGTCGAGTCAGGTCAGCTGGTCCCCTGTGATGCATCGCGGTGTCCGCATGCCGTCGACGGGGTAAAATATGCGCCCTTCGCCGCCTTAGGCTGCTGGACTGCGGCCGTAAGCAAGGCCTCGGATGACAGTGTCAAGGCAGCGGCCTATGAATTCCTGAGCTACATGAACCAGGCTGCGCAGTCGAATGTTGATGTCACAATGGGCTGGACGGGCTACAACCCGTACAGGAACTCCCAGCTTGACAGCACCGAGGGGTGGGTCAAGGCCGGATTCAGCCAGGAGGCAGCGGAGAATTATCTCGGTGCCATCAAGGAGAGTCTCAACCACCCGAACATGGCATCGGATATGCGCATTCCAGGGGCAGCGCAGTACACCGGTGTTGTCCTTGACCGTGAACTGGCCCGATATCTGGCTGGTGAGATCACGGTCGAGCAGGCTCTGGCCAACATCGAGGAAAGCTGGGAAGAGATCACGGACGATTTCGGTCGTGATGAACAGGCAGCGATCTACGAGTTGTCCCTCGGTGTCACCAACTGATCGGTTGACGCGCTGATTGACACATGGCGGGAGCGGATGACCTGTCGTGATCCGCTCCCCCGCACCCGGTAGAACCGGCAGGAACAACGGGAGGGGTCCTGCGTGAACGAATGGCTCGACAGGCATATGGGGCGTCTGTTCCTGGCCCCCGCAGTCGTGGTGGTTCTGATCTTCTCCATCTTCCCGCTTGTTGCCTCACTGATCATCGCCTTTGCCAGGATTCGATTGCAGGGGGGTGGCTATTCCGTCCGCTTTGTCGGCTGGCGGAATTTCCAAAAGCAGCTTTTTGGATCAGAGCAGTTTCATCTCCTTGGAACCTTCACGGAGATCTCCGCGCTCGGCTGGATTTTCGGCCTGGTGCTGAGCGGTGCGCTGCTGTGGTGGATCACTCTCTATGCCCAGAGGCATTTCACGCTCTTTGGCTTTTTCGGACGGCTTATCACGCTGGCCATGGCTCTGGGTCTGGTCTGGCTGTTTGCGGCTACGTTCCTGTCGGGCAATCAGTTCGGGACGCTCGGCACCACCCTGTTCTATGTCTTCATCGGCTGCCTGATTCAGTTCCTGATCGGCACGGCTCTGGCCTACATCTGCTCGCTGAGAATCCGCGGCAGGAAGACATTCCGGGTCATCTTCTTCATCCCGATGATGATCACACCGATCGGTGTCGGTTACACCTTCCGGATGCTGGCCGACACCTCCAAGGGGCCTTTTTCGGAGATCTGGCAGTGGGTCGGTCTGGGCAATTTTGCCTGGGCATCCGATCCCTGGGCAGCCCGGTTCTTCATTGTCATGGCCGAGAGTTGGCAATGGATTCCCTTCGTCTTCATCATGATGCTGGCCGCGTTTGAAAATGTTCCGCGGGATTTCGCCGAAGCGGCGGAACTTGATGGAGCCGGTCCGTGGCAGACCTTCCGTGAAATCATCTGGCCGCATGTCCTGCCGGTCGCCGCAACCGTGATGCTGATCCGGATCATCGAGGCGTTCAAGATCGTCGATCTGCCAAACATCATGACATCCGGTGGCCCCGGAATTGCCACGGAATCGGTCTCACTGCAGGCGTATTTCGCCTGGCGCTCGCTTGATCTCGGTCAGGCATCCGCCATCGCCTATATCCTGCTGTTTGTGACAGTTGTGATCTGTGTCTCTCTCTTCAATCTCGTGATTCTCGGACGGATCAGGCGGACGGTATGAGCATACGCAAACTGTTTGAACCGCCGGGGATCGGTCAGATGGCAACCACGACCAAGGTCCTGCTCTATTCAGCCCTCCTGGCGTGGTGCGCTGTGGTGCTGTTCCCGATCTACTGGCTTCTGATCACCTCCTTCAAGGACGCGGCTACCGTGAACCAGGGACCCTTCTTTCTGCCCTGGATTGATTTCCAGCCCAGTCTGCAGGCATGGAAGGATCTGTTTGTCGATGATTACAGGGACACATTGCGGGCCTATGCGAATTCCATCATCATCTCGCTGTCGGCAACCGCTCTCTCGGTTCTCGTTGGTTCCATGGCGGCCTATGCACTCAGCCGGGTGGAGTTTGCCCCCAATCTGATCACAATTCTCTACTTCGTGCTCCTGGTGATCCTCGCGGGGATTGCGGTTGGACGGTTTGGCCTGGACTGGCGGGTTGCGGCTGCATCGGGGGTGGCGCTTTTCTTCTTCCTGGCCCGGGCCGTTGGCAATCTCCATCAGGTGCGACTGAAGAATGGTGACATCCTCTTCTGGATTATCTCACAGCGAATTCTGGCACCGATCGTGGTGGTTGTGCCCATTTACATGATGTTTCAGTCCGTCGGGATGCTGGATACGCATCTTGCCATCATTCTGACCTACACC
>JAPOSK010000276.1 GCA_026709725.1 Paracoccaceae bacterium
TTGATTTCACCCATGTCCAGTCGGGGCCGACCTGCACACAGTTGCTGGCCTGGTTCGGGGCGGATGTGATCAAGGTTGAACGACCTGGAGTTGGTGATGCGACCCGCAAACAGCTTGTGGATGTTCCGGGTGCCGACAGCCTGTATTTTACAATGCTCAACCACAACAAGCGCTCGATCACGCTTGATACCAAATCGGCAACCGGCAGCAGGGTTCTTGAGAAACTCGTCAAGACCTGTGATGTGCTGGTCGAAAATTTTGCCCCTGGTGCTCTTGATCGCATGGGCTTCGGGTGGGAGCGCATTCAGGGGCTGAATCCACAGATGATCATGGCATCGGTCAAGGGCTTTGGACCGGGAAAATACGAAGATTGCAAGGTGTATGAGAACGTTGCCCAGTGTGCTGGCGGTTCGGCATCCACGACCGGTTTCCATGATGGGCTGCCTTTGGTCACCGGGGCCCAGATCGGCGATTCCGGCACGGGCCTGCATCTCGCACTCGGTATTGTCACAGCCCTCTTTCAACGCGAGCGAACGGGACGGGGCCAACGAATCCTCGCACCGATGCAGGATGGTGTTCTCAATCTCTGTCGGGTCAAGTTGCGGGATCAGCAGCGACTGACCGCCGGCCCCCTGCGTGAGTACTCCCAGCACGGAAAGGGCATCCCTTTTGGTGAAGCGACTCCGAGGGCAGGCAATGATTCAGGTGGAGGTCAGCCGGGCCGGATCCTGAAGTGCAGGGGATGGGAAGATGATCCCAATGCCTACACCTATTTTATCTCTCAGGCGGCAGTCTGGGGAAACATCTGTGACCTTATCGGTCGTCCGGAGTGGAAAGAGGATCCGGATTATGCCACGCCCGATGCCCGTTTGCCTCGACTCGATGACATCTTCGGGGCCATTGAAGAGTGGACCGTGACCAGGACCAAGTTTGAGGTCATGGAAGAATGCAATCCGCTCAATATCCCGGTGGGGCCGATTCTGTCGATGCGCGAGTTGGCCGAGGATGATGGCCTCCGGCAATCGGGAACGATTGTCGAAGTGGATCATCCGGAGCGGGGCCCCTATTTGTCGGTTGGCTGCCCGATCAAGATGTCGGAGGGCACTGTTCCTGTCACACGCGCGCCACTCCTTGGTGAACACACAGGAGAAATCCTGCGTGACGTTCTCGGTTATGATGCTGCTGAACTTGAGGCGATTGTGTCATCCGGAGCTGTGGGGGATGTTGATCTTGGCAGGAGCAATGCATCATGAGCACAAAACAGAATGGGAGCGGGCGATGCGCCTGATCATTATGGGCCAGCAGGCATTTGGTCAGTCGGCCCTGGAAAGAATCCTGGCACGGGGTCGCGATGAAGTCGTCGCTGTCTATTGTGCACCTGATCGTGAAGGCCGCCCGGACGATCCGCTCAAAACTGCGGCGATCGCCGCCGGTCTTCCGGTTTTTCAGCCAGCCGGCTTCAGGGATGATGCTGTTCTGGCCACAATGCGCTCGCACAATGCCGATCTGATGATCATGGCGTATGTTACGCTTTTTGTCCCGGAGGCCGCACGCGATATCCCCCGTCTGGGGTCGATCTGTTTTCATCCGTCGCTGCTGCCGCTGCATCGGGGACCGAGTTCCATCAACTGGCCGATCATCAATGGTGCCGCCAGAACCGGCTTCAGCTGGTTCTACCCGACTGATGGGCTGGATGAGGGCGATATTCTTCTGCAATGGGACTGTGCCATTGATCCTGATGACACGCTTGGCGACGTGTATTTCAAAAAGATCTATCCGGCGGCCATCGAGTCGCTTGATGAGGTCTGTGATCTCTTCCGCACCGATCAGCCGCCCCGGACAGTCCAGGACGAAGCCGGGGCCACCTATGAATCATGGTGCCGGGCCGCCGATGCCAAGATCGACTGGAGGCAACCGGTTGCAACAGTCTACAATCTTATTCGAGGCACCAATCCACAGCCCGGCGCCTGGACAACGTGGCAGGGTGAACGCCTGCAGATCTACGATGCCCGCCCGTCAGCTGGTGAAGGCGAACCCGGTACCGTGGCATCAATTGCCGCAGAGGCCATCCATGTCCAGGCCACTGGCGGGCGAATCGGGGTCCAGCGGCTCAGACCGGCCGGCAGCGGCAAGGTCAGGGCCGGGGACTGGGCGCACATGGCGGGTCTGACCGTGGGATCCCGCTTCGGCGTTGATGGGGACTGATTCATGCCGAGCGACATCAGCATAGCCCGGGCGGCCAACATGCTGCCGATTCAGGAGGTCGCGGCTCGACTTGGTATCGGTGCAGATCATCTGATTCCGTTCGGTCACGACAAGGCCAAGGTTGCCGCGCGCTATCTGGATACGCTTGACGACCGCGATGATGGCAATCTTGTTCTGGTCACAGCGATCAATCCCACCCCGGCCGGCGAGGGCAAGACCACGACCACGGTCGGGCTTGGCGATGGTTTGAACAGGATTGGCAAAAGGACAGCGATCTGTATCCGTGAGGCCTCACTCGGTCCCTGTTTTGGTATGAAGGGCGGAGCTGCGGGCGGTGGCCGTGCGCAGGTTGTGCCGATGGAGGACATGAATCTCCACTTCACGGGCGATTTTCACGCAATCACAGCTGCCCACAATCTCCTGACCGCGATGATCGACAACCATGTCTACTGGGGCAACAGGGAAGGGATCGATATTCGCCGCATCACCTGGCGGCGCGTTCTGGACATGAATGATCGTGCCCTCCGATCGGTCGCCTGCAGTCTTGGTGGGGTTGCAAACGCCTTCCCGCGTGAGGGGGGCTTTGACATCACCGTGGCCTCCGAAGTGATGGCGGTCCTGTGTCTGGCACGAAATATTGACGATCTGCAACAGCGGCTTGGTTCAATGATCGTGGCCTATCGGCGTGATCGTTCGCCGGTTTTCTGTCGTGATCTCAATGCCGACGGTGCCATGGCAGTCCTGTTGCAGCAGGCCATACAGCCCAACCTTGTCCAGACTCTCGAGAACAATCCGGCTTTCGTGCATGGGGGTCCTTTTGCCAATATTGCCCATGGGTGCAATTCCGTCATCGCCACCACCACCGCTCTCAAACTCGCAGACTATGTCGTCACCGAAGCCGGGTTTGGTGCTGACCTTGGGGCTGAGAAGTTCATGAATATCAAATGTCGGCATGCCGGTCTCAGACCGCGGGCCGTCGTTATCGTGGCAACAGTCCGGGCCCTGAAAGTGAATGGTGGGGTTGCACTCGCTGATCTTTCTGAGGAGAATTGCCCGGCGGTGGAAGCAGGCTGTGCCAATCTCGGTCGGCATATTGAGAATATGCGGCAGTTTGGCGTTCCGGCTGTGGTGGCCATCAACCACTTCACCACGGATACCGATGCGGAAATCGATGTTGTCAGACAGTATGTCGAAGCCGCGGGAACCCCGGTGTCTGTCTGCAGGCACTGGGCCGATGGGTCACGCGGCACTGAGGATCTGGCAGGCAAGGTCGTCGCGCTGGTGGAGTGGTTGCTG
>JAPOSK010000430.1 GCA_026709725.1 Paracoccaceae bacterium
CATAGATAGGAATTAAAGCATAAAATACTGATCCTTATGAACTAATTTAATTTTTGGTTACTCAAGTATATAATCCCCTATTTATAGAATGTAAAACCGTGAAAATCAAGAGGATTTGGGTCCCTGTAAGGCCACCCGCAGCATCTATCGGGCGACTTCCGTCAAGTGCCCTTAATGAGATCACTCACCATGTTAACCTCCCGCCCGGATCGCCTCAATGAGCTGAGCAATGGCTTCCTCAAGATCTTTCTGTGTCAGCATGTTCTCCCGAATCTCGTTCTGGCCCTCTTCCAGTGCGACGACTTTTACTGCAAGATCATTCTGGCCCTGCTCGAACGCGGCGATTGTTATCGCAAACTCATTCTGGCCCTCTTCCAGTGCGGTAACCTTTCTGACAAGATCATTCTGGCCCTGCTCGAACGCGGCGACTATTACCGCAAGATCATTCTGGCCCCGCTCCAAGGCAGAAACATTCGCCGAAAGCGCATGAAGCTCAATGGCGACATCACGCTCCTTTCCAAGAACATACTCCTGGGCGGCGGCAGTCAGGCCGATAATCGCAGAAACAGCCAGAACGGTGCTGGCACAAGCGGCAATAACAGCAGGTGTTTTTGTGCTCATAATCCAATTCGCAGCCTTTCATCCAGTCCTGAAGCCTGCAACCCCGAACGCTGGGCGTAAGCAAAATGTTCCAATCATGGACAACTCATATCTATGAATTGCAGAGCAATTGTCAAGAAAGTTTGCGGTCATGGTATACAAGCCCCGCAAAAGAGGGAGATCTGCACCCGTCAAGAGTTCATGCCTTGAAACGGCAACACATGCACTGCATCAGTTGACAAAGAGCTGTGTCAGCATCTGCCAGAACTCTGGAAAGTTGACCGCCAGACCACCGGCAACAAGGAATGTGATCCCGCCCCCCACCGTCGCCCGACCGGAGGCGGCGGCATTGAGGACCAGAATACCCCTGACAATGGCAATGAGGCCAACAAACTGGATCAGCCGGATAATGGCAGTGACCAGCCCGCTGGCACCAGCGAGGACCCCCCGCGTCTGCTCCACGCCCGGAAACGACAGGATCGCTTGCGGCGACTCGCGTGTCGTCGCCCCGAACAGGGACCCGAGGATGACACCAACAGTTGCCGGAAAGGCCAGAAGGGCCACTCCTGAGACAAAGGTGGCGATGGGTTCCGCCCAGGAGCCGGAACCCGCTCCCAGTTCTGATCGGCGCCCTGCCCGCCGCAACGCCTGAATGATCAGGAGCACACCCATGATGTAGCAGAGTGCAGCAAGCAGATGCTCAAATGCATCAAGCGTCGCCGCCAGCGACCGGATGGCTTCCGGTAATCTGGACATCGTCGTGAGCCGGCCCGTTCAGCCCGCCACGCCAACCCATGCAATGGCAGGACTACTCAAAGATGAGGATCCGGCCGGATTTTGCCTCATGGATCTCAAGAACCGTTCCGTATCCCCGCACACGATCACCGACATTGATCGTCGCATGATCACTGGTCAGGAGCACCGGGTGTGCACCAGTCCCGACCTCAGTGTCTGCATCTTCCAGATGCAGGGCGTCATTCGTGGTCGCGGTGGCTTCACCCGCTGCATCAGGTCCATCAAATGGTGCACCGACTGTGATGTCCGGCCCGGTGATCGGCTCAACAGACTCATCACCCTGCCCATCCGAACCAGCTTCTGCCGCATCACTGATCACGATCGGCGGCAGCATCGCCAGCTCCAGCAATTCCCTGATCCGCCGGACATCCTGTGCGGAATTCTCCATCATCCGCATCAGGGCCATTGCGGCATCAGGATGTGTGACACCGGCATTTGTGACGTCAGGGCCTCTATCGGCCCCCGCAGAACCGCCGACATCCATGATTGTCGGTCCATGCCCCTGCATCGGCACAGGCGTGACCGGGCTCATATCATACCCCCGGAATTCATCTGAGGATCGGGATTCGGTCGAAGACGCCGCGCTGCCGGAAAGGCCGCCCGTCAGGGACGAAAAGGTCTGAAGGGCATGGTCAGACTCGGCATCACTCATCACCCTTGGGATTCCTGAACTGATCGGACCCGGTGTGAATTCAATATGCCAGGTCTCGGGCTGCACCCTCCCGGCCATGTCCGGCTCCGGCATATGGACCCGATCTCCCCGGTCATCATGCCATAAATCAGAAACCCTTCCCCCGGTGCGGGCATTGTCTGGAGGCGGCGGTGCCGTCATCCCGGATATCCCGGCCTCAGGCGTGATCCCGAAGGGGAGGACCGATTCGATCCGGAGTGGCAGCCCTGACCCGAAGACGATCAGCAGAATCATGACTCCAAGGCCGATGCCGCCAATCATCAGACTGCGTCTTGTGATTTTTCGGATCAGGGGCAAGAGGATGGTCCCTTGCCGTGGTTCCCCCGCTGGCGGTGTGTTTGCAAAGATGGGCTCCTGTTGCCTGCTTCCGTGACCGAATGGCGGGGTCTCCATCGCCGGCGTGGTATGTTTGTGCTGTCGATCATGGCCCGGATCGCCCTGCCCACTCCTCTGGCCCATTCCTGCATCAGGGATCCCTTCATTCATGGCACCGGTCATGGAGTCCGCGCCCAAAGCCGGATCAGGCATTGCAGCCGATTCCCGTGATGGGAAATATGCATCAAGCTTGCGTTCGGCCTCATGGCCTCTCTCGACATTGACATCTGTCTTCTCAATCTCCTCCGGATCCTGCGCAAAAAACATTTCCTCATGGACAGAATCCTCATCCGAATACCCATCCGCATCACCATGCCCATCCTTTGGTGGTTCATTCTGTGGAGATCCATCCTGAAGGGGTTTCCTGGCCATTGCTCTCCTGATCCCTACCTGCTCTCATTTCCGCTGGCGTTCGTATCCCGATCTCTGTCCCTGGCGATCGCAATCGTTTCGAGAAAGAGTATGCCGACAGGATGGCCGGCCGTCACCACCACACGGGGACCGCGCGGTCGCGTGCTGACAAGATCCTGCTGGGCCTGACTGGCAGCCGCGGCCAGACCGGCATAGAGGCTCTGTTTCATCGTTGGCTCATCCTGGGCAATGTCGGCACCGCCATTGCCGTTCAGCACCACGGTTCGGGGTGTGGCCGCACTCCGGGCCATCCCTGCGAGGAAAGTGGATGCAAGGAGCGGGCCGTAACGGGAGACAATCCGTTGATCGACCCGGCTGACAACAGGCCCGGCCCCACTGATCCCATCCACCGCAACGGCGTTGATCGCATGCTCATGACCATCCGGTGCAACAAGCGTCCGGAAGCTGATCAGCAGTCCCGTTTGCCGCTCTGCAGTCGCGAAGGCCCCGATCAGCCGGGTTCCGGCCAGCACTCCGCTCCCGATCCGAGCAACGACCGGCGTCGCGTGGTCCGAGTCAGCTTCCAGCACGATTGAACCATAGAGAATCTCGCCGGCACTGATGGTGACCGGATCAGCAGCAGAGGCTTCCGGTTGGTCTCCGGTCGCTTCCCGCCGC
>JAPOSK010000508.1 GCA_026709725.1 Paracoccaceae bacterium
TCGGACCCGACCCTCAAAAAATCGGCAACCCGTCGGGTTGCCATATGACCCAGCAAGCCTCTCATCAGGCACAGCCCTGTATCAGTCAGCTGGATCCACACTGAATTCCCGATAACAACATCGAACAGGCGTTTTCCGTCCTCTCGAGATGCCCCCCGCAATCAGAAGCCGCTGGGAACCATCCGATCGTTTTCGATAGAACCGGTATCTCCTGATGAACCGGCAGGCCCGGGAGCCACTCTGCAGTCCTGGTCTGGATTCAGAGTGCGTCTTCGCCCGTCTCGCCCGTACGGATGCGGACCGCCTGTTCGACATGCGAGACAAAAATCTTGCCGTCCCCGATCTTGCCGGTGCCGGCGGACTTGACGATGGCTTCGATGGCAGAGTCAGCCAATGCATCGGCCAGCACAATTTCCATTTTGACTTTTGGCAGAAAATCAACGGTGTATTCGGCCCCACGATACAACTCCGTATGGCCTTTTTGGCGGCCAAACCCCTTGACTTCGGTCACAGAAAGCCCCTGAATGCCGATTTCCTGCAGGGCCTCCTTGACCTCATCAAGCTTGAAAGGCTTGATGATCGCTGTAATTTTCTTCATGTCTGTACTCCAGTAGTTCAACAGTTGGCGGGCGTCACAACCACAACCGGAACACGAGCGTTCTGTATTGAGAGACGCAGGCGTTCACACTCACACCCATTGCTGTGCCAGACAAGCCAAAAGGTGTTAATGTCGCATGTGACTACGGGACTGTCTTGTAGCATGGGGACATTCTGATGACAAGTATCTTTACCGCGGCCCAGATGACGCATCTGGAATCGATCCATGTCGCTGCAGGAAAGAACACATGGACAGGGTTGATGGATCGTGCCGCCATTGCGGTGGTGGATGCGCTCCGTGAACGGTTTGCCGACGGACTGCCGGAACGGGCTCACGTGCTCTGTGGGCCGGGCAATAATGGCGGTGACGGCTACGGGATCGCGTCCTCCCTCCATGACCTGAATCTGGCTGTCCATCTCTGGCACTACGGATCTGCCGATGCATGTTCTGAATCGGCCAGAATCATGCAGGGCCGCTGGAAGAAGCGCGGCCCGGTGAAGCCGCTTGCGTCACTTGAAGCCGGAACAGTCAGTCCGGGCGACCTCGTCATCGATGCCGTCTTTGGAATTGGCCTCAACAAACCGATCGCGGACGATCTGCACGGGATCTTGATGGCGCTCCCGACCGATTGCCACCGGGTGGCCGTCGACATCCTCTCGGGAATCAATGCCGATACAGGCGCCTATCTCGGTCCCGGGGGGCGGGAGTCCCCACGCCCGTTTCATCTGACCATTACATTTGAGGGCATGAAACCCGGCCATGTCCTGGGCGTCGGTGCGGTCCTCTCGGGCTCTGTGCAGACGGTCTCGATCGGTCTTGAGGAGGAATGTGCGACGATTCTGAAGTCCGGGGACCTGTCCCTGCGCCTTCTCAATGATGCGGCGTTGCCATGGCAGCAGCATCTTTTCAAGAATCCGCTGAACCACAAGTATGACCACGGCCACGTCCTGGTTCTGGCGGGTGGCGGTCCCACCCCTTCCTGCGGGCAGGGCGGGGCCGCCCGCCTGGCCGCCGGTGCGGCCCTGCGCGTGGGTGCAGGACTTGTCACGCTGGGGGCGCATCATGCAGCACTGGCCGATCACGCCGTCCGGCGCAACGCGCTCATGCTTGTCCCGATCTCCAACGAGGATGACCTGGCGGCATTTCTCGCTGATGACCGCATCAACGCCGTCGTTGCGGGTCCGGGATTCGGCAGGGGCAGGAGAACGCGCACCCTTGTTCAAAAACTCCTGTCTCTCAATCGCAAGGCGGTCCTTGACGCTGATGCCCTGACATCCTTTGCCGGGCGGCCACAGGAATTGACCGGTCAGTTGAATGGAGAGATCGTGCTGACACCGCATGAGGGCGAGTTTCGCCGGATATTCCCCGGCTATCTTGAGGAGGCTGATTCGCGCAACGGGGCTGTGCAGTCTGCGGCCGAAACCAGCAGGGCGACAGTCGTTCTCAAGGGGCAGGATACACTGATTGCCAGTCCGGGACGAACGGCATCTGTGGCCTTTCCCCGCAACCGGATGCGATCTGCCTGGCTGGCGACCGCCGGTTCCGGTGATGTTCTGGCAGGTCTTGTCGGCGGTTTCATGGCGCGGGGCGCTGATGCCCATACGGCGGCGTGCATGGCCGTCCAGATTCATCATGATGCCGCCGCTGTCTTTGGGCCGGGCTTGACGGCTGATGATCTTGACGGTGCCCTTGCAAAAGCGATCGCTGACCGGTGCCGGATGTAAGCCCGGCCCGTGCTCATCTCCGGTGCCCGGGAGCCGATTGTGTGGGTGGTAATTCTGGAATGATTGCCATAGTGAGGTGCGGCTGCAAGGCGCGGTTATTGTGTTGTCCTGAGGTTGCCCAAGGGCCTTGAGGAGCCGAATTTGCGGGTGTGGCGGAACTGGTAGACGCACCAGATTTAGGATCTGGCGCCTCTTGGCGTGGGGGTTCAAGTCCCTCCACCCGCACCAAAGACAAGGAGGAAAGAATCCCGGTGACAGAGCCATTGGAAATGAAGGCATCCAAGGATGTGGAGATCACAGAAATCGTCTATGAAGGCCTCAAGCGTGAGTGGCGGCTCACCCTTGATGCGGATGCCATTGACGCAGAGGTTGACAGTCGACTTGCGCAGTTGCAATCCAGTGCGAACCTGCCGGGCTTCCGCAAGGGCAGGGCGCCCATTCATATTCTCAGACAACGGGAGGGGGGCCGGATCCGTGATGAGACCAAGGCAAGGACGATCATGGATGCCGCCCGGGCACAGGTCAGGCAGGAGGGCCCGCCTGTTCGGAATCCGCAGTTGAAGCCGGTCGATGATGAAGACAGTCTGGCCTATACACTCTCATTTGAGAAGATGCCCGAGATTCCCGACCTGGATTTCAACTCGGCCACCCTGATCCGGTATAAGGTTGACCCCGAAAAGAACTATGAAGCGATGGTCAAGTTCATTCTTGAGAAACTTTTTGGAGCGGATGCGCGGCATGAACATCTTCCTGTTGGTGACAAGGCTTCCCAGGACAGGATCACGGCGAAAGGGGACTGGTTGGCACTCACCGGGACGCGAAAATCAAAGTCACATCACCAGGTTCTGTCGCACCCGATCGAAATCATTGCCGGCCAGGATCTCGATTCGCTGCCATCTGACAGGACAATCGGTCTGAAACAGGGCGACGCCATCACATTCGAGGCTGAGAGCACTGTCACGGGCATGTCAGGCGGCGAGACAACCGCTGAACACTTCACCTATGATCTCGAGGTCCTTCGGGTCATGCCCCCGCTGGGACTGAGTGGTGAAATCAGCATGTTTGCGGACATGGAGGAGGCAGAGCGCAGAACCACGTATGATCACTTTTTGATAATGGCAATCAAGAGCACGGATCAGTTCTGTAAACAGTTGCTGGAAGACCAAAT
>JAPOSK010000280.1 GCA_026709725.1 Paracoccaceae bacterium
GCATGATGACCCCTCGCTCACTCTTTCCTGTTTTCGGCCTTGCGAAAACTGTCAAGGTTGATGATCTCGGCCGGCTCGCTGTTGTTGACCTCATCGGTGCTCTCTTTCCCGTGAGCACTTTCGGCTCCGATCGACTCGAATGTCCCCGGATCCAGAGTGAAGAGAATCGATCGCCCGAGATCTTCGAATGAGATGATTGCCCTGAAGGGGATCGTGAGTCGCTCCGGTTTGTCGTTGAAGAAAAGCGTCACACTGAATGCATCATTCTCAACCACCAGATCATCAAACGTGTACTGCAAAATGATGCTCATCGTCTCGGGGTGACCGGCTTTGATATAGTTCGGGATGACAAGCCCGGGATGATCGGAATTGATTTTGATCATGATCCCGCTCAGATAGGGGGCACCATGCTCACCAACGAGCACCAGAGCCTTGCGAACCAGGTCCAGAAACGATTCGAACACAAGTCTGCTGTAATCGATGCGCACGACTGACTCCTCAAATCTGCCGATCTTCAATCCGGCTCTCTGTAGAGAAGATACCCTGCAGGCAAAAGGGAAATGGCAGGCTCTTGTTGCCAGGTGCCTGCCGAACCCCGCTGGAGCGTGCATAATTGCTCCAGAGTCATTTCCGGTTCAACCGGCTGCTATGCAGCAAGCGCGACCGGGGCACGATTGTCATTGGCAATTGTGCTTTGTGGACCGATAACAGTGGTACCTCGCTGAACGAAAGCCAACACCTTTACGCGTCCGTCAATCCTATTTCGACCCCATGGCACCCGCCAAGACGGTGCAGAATGGTGGAGTCGCCGGGTACCGCCCCCGGGTCCGGTCCGTTTATTTCGTGCGCGTTTATCGTCATAGTCCAGTCATGGACAGGGTCCATATAGGCGTGATGGCGGCTGATTTCCACTGATGCACTGCCTTCGATATGCAAATCACTTCATCTGTCGCATTTTTGCCACGTGCCTCATGATCCCTCACCAGTGCCCGATGCTTTCCTGGCTTGCCCAGGGTTCCCTGACGGGCAGTGCGTCACCTTTCTGGAGCAGTTCGATGGAGACATTGTCAGGTGAGCGAACAAAGGCCATGTGGCCATCCCGAGGCGGTCGATTGATGACGATTCCCCTGTCCTGCAACATCGCGCAGGTTTTATAGATATCGTCGACCTCATAGGCAAGGTGACCGAAATGACGGCTGTCAGAAGGCAGGCCTGCATCTCCATCCCAATTATAAGTCAGTTCAACCGGGCATTCCGGCTGGCCGGGGGGTGCCATAAAGACAAGGGTGAACCGACCCTTCTCATTCTCCATCCGCCGCGTCTCCTGCAGACCCAGCAATTCATAAAACGCTATGGATTTCTCCAGATCAAGGACCCGAACCATTACATGCAGATATCTGATCACACTCGATAACTCCCAAAAAATCATCCGTGACGGTCTGCTATGCCACTCCTTTGCTTCAGGCAACCGATTCGCATACTCATGAGATCTCATGATACGGACCGGTCGGACAATCCCAACAGGAGCGACGATGATGCGCATGTTGATTTCCGCCATCGTTCAACCGGAATCCCCGGTTGCCCCTGACAATGCGAACCTGTGGTCGGCAGTTCATGCAGTCACCTGCGCGGGTTGGACCGAATGCGCCCAACAGATGTTCAGCCACCGGATGCGGATGTTCAGCCACCGGATGTTCAGGAGCACTGCCTTTCGTGCCAGAGATCCGCGCTTTCCGTGAATCGTGTACGCCTGATCGATGCTGATACACTTGATTTGCCGGATGTCGGGCGGGTCCGTCTTGCCGGCATTGATGCTCCTGAAAACGGCCAGCCCGCCCGCGATGCCCGGGGTCACAGATTTGATGCCGGTCAAGCGGCAACCGCTGCGTTTGCCGACTACCTGTATCGCCGGCAGGGCGAGGGGTGGCAGGTTCATTTTGCTGAGACGGAGAAGGCCAGGGGCGGTTATGGACGCATTCTTGCCCGTGTCATCCTCAAACGGGGGCGCAAGCGCGAGGACGCGTGTGCATGGCTGGTCCGCCACGGCTGGGCTGTTGCTGAATACGGACCGCCGCACTATCGTCGCGAGGAATCCCGTGCCCGCAGGGAACGGGCCGGACTTTGGGCTGGAGAATGGCAACGCCCGCGGATCTGGCGTGCCGGGCGCAAAGGGGCATCTGCACGCCCGGCGTTTCGCGGGCGTCGCCCGAGCGGCCGTGGATGGCTTACACTTTTCCGGCTCATCTTCCGTCTCTTCAGAATGCTCCGTTAGCCGGATGCGCGCATCCGGCCATGGGTCTCGTTTCAATTACCGGAATCGGGCGGACGGGGGATATCCGGTGACCGGTGCGGGCCTTGCCTCATTGCCGATGGCATGTAATGGGATACAGGATCTGCAGCCGCAGCCACTTCAGGTGCGGGCATATCTGCGATGTGGCAGAAGACAGTGTGATCATGCAGGAATGACAGGATGAAACTGACAGACGAGCAGGAAGCTGAGATTGAATCCCAGCGAACAACAACGCATTCAACACGCCGTGTTATCAGCCCCGGGATTGAAGATATCCTTTTTTCGGCAATACCCGTCCTCGATCATGGATTTATCCGCGTCACTGATTACATGGGCTGTGATGAATCAATCGTTCAGGCGGCACGTGTCTCCTACGGCACCGGCACCAAAAAGACCCGTAACGATGAGGGCCTGATTCGATTTCTCATGCGCCATCGTCACACCACCCCATTCGAGATGTGTGAAATCAAACTGCATGTCAAGCTGCCGCTCTTTGTGGCGCGCCAGTGGATCCGGCATCGAACCGCTTCGGTCAACGAGTACTCAGCGCGATATTCCAAGCTCGACAATGAGTTTTATATTCCTGCCCCGGAGCATCTCTCGGCGCAGTCAACCGGCAACCGACAGGGGAGAGGTGAGGTTCTGGCCGGCAGCGAGGCTGAAGAGGTCCTGCGGATTCTGAGGGATGATTGCGCAAGGAACTATGCACATTATGAGCACATGCTGAATGCAGGGGAGACCCGGCAGGGATTGGCAAGGGAGCTTGCCCGCATGAACCTGCCGGCCAATGTCTATACCCAGTGGTACTGGAAAATCGACCTGCACAACCTTCTTCATTTCATCCTTCTGCGCAATGACCCGCACGCCCAGTATGAGATCCGGTGCTATGCCGGTGCGATTGAGGATGTGGTCAGGGCCTGGTGCCCCATTGCCTGGCAGGCCTACAAGGACTACATGAGCAACGCATCAACACTGTCTGCCCGCGATATCGATCTGATCAAGCGCCGTCTGCGGGGTGAGGATGTGACCCTTGAATCGTCCGGCTTGACCAGGCGCGAGTGGACAGAACTTCTGGACATCATCGATCTGACGCAGTAAAAAAATCTTTCACATGCGGACTGTGTGAAAGGAATTTCCAATGTCTCCAGACAAGAGTGCGCCCGGCCGGACCCGCGGGCTTGACACCACTGACAGG
>JAPOSK010000314.1:0-2083 GCA_026709725.1 Paracoccaceae bacterium
TTCGTGCCGATTTGCGCCCAGCCCTGTACCTGGTTGTCGATAATGGTTGTGGCGATTGTGTTAATTTCCGCCATTGTGTAGTTGCTTAGGCGAAGCCACTTTACATTATCCGCATGGCTTGGCGCGGGGTCAGCCGGGAGCACCGCTTCAATGCTCATCCAGAAGTTGTTGTTCTCCTCCGCCACCATGCCAACGGGATAATAGTTGGCCTCCCAGTCGCCCACGAACACGCTGATGGGCTCCCAGTTTTCGGGATCGCCGTAAGGTCCCGTGCCGCTGCGGTGGTTGTCAGTAAGGCAGCGGAAGAAGTTGCTTCGCGCGAACACAACATCCGCTCTCGCATAGGTGTTGGATGCGCTCCAGTCGCCGCGAAAGTTGTCGGTAAGGTTAACCCATGAGACGCTGTTGTCGGACTGGATCTGCGGCACCAGGCCGGGGGTGGAAGGAGGCTCGGGCATTGGAACCTTTGACCACGGAATAACATCGGTGTTGCCGCTTCGCGCCCAAAGCTCGGTAACGGTGTCTTCACCCATCAGCGCCCACTTGGTGTTGTCGGCCGCATCCGGGGCGGGATCGCCGCCAGCGATCGCTTGCGTGGCAAGGTACAGATTGCCGTTGTACTCAACTATCGCCCCGCGTGGGTTGCCGCCAGCAAACCAGTTTCCTTGGAAGGCGGTGACAACGAACCAGTCGCTCGGGTTGCCTTCGGGAGCCGCGCCGCCGCTGTGCCCATTGACACGGCAGGCGTACAAGTTGCCGGCATTGGATACCATCTCAAACAGGCGGTAGGTGGCCGTGGCGTTCCACACGCCGCGAAATCCGCCGCGCTCAAGAAGCAAGCCAATCTGCGCGTCCACATCGTTGTTGCCGTTTGTGTCGGCGGGGTGCGACGATACAATGTCCGATGCCTGCGCTACGGGCTGGGCTCCCCCGCGGCGAAATGTGTGGAGGATGTCTTTGAAAAGACTGGGTGTGCTGAAAGCTGGCATTATTCGTCCCCTCCCGCGAAGACTGTCACCCCGTTGAAGTTGCTTGTGATTGCCGTTTCCGCTGTCTGCAAGTAAACGACATAGGGAACGCCGCTGATTGTGCGGGTGAGCCGCTCAAACATAACGGAAAAGTCAATTCGTTCGGAGCCGTGGAAGAACCGCCGCGACAGTTGCGGGTCCTCAGGCACCGCGAAGTACAGCCGCTGGCTCTCATCGCTGGGAACATTGGCGACTGTAAACTCTTGCTCCTCGGTTTGGAAGTCCGTCCAGTCCACAGTGCTAATGTCATCCCGGTCAAAGCGAATTTGCGACAGCCCGCGGTTCGCTCGCAGCCCGCCAAAGTGGACAAGCGGGTCGGCTGGAACATCTGGCAGGTTGCGCGACGAGAAAAACATATCGTTGCTTGGGGCGACATAGCCAAGCGCGTATTCGGTAATCTGCACCCGTGCGTTGTTGACATGTCCCGACGGGATTCGTATTCGCACAAAACTTCCTTGCACCCAGAACGAATAGCCGGCTGCCCCCGCGATTCCCGCCGCGTTGCCCTGGGCGTTGTAGCGGCGAATGTCGTTCGTGGTAATCCACGCTTCCGCCTGCGTTCCCCCACCATTTACATTGACTTGTATCAGCAAATAGTTGTTGTTGTTGGCTGGCGTGTAGTTTGTGTTGGTCGTTCTGCTGGTCAACCGGGCGTTGTAGCGCACCGCGACAAAGGGCGTTGCCCCCGCGAACACATGGGATACGGTTGCCCGCTGGATGCCTTTGTCATCGCTTGCGCCTATTCCAGATGAGAAAAATGCGTTGTAAACATTGTTCCCTTGGAGTCGGCGATAGTAGTCAAAGCGGTCGTTCCTTCCAGCCAGTGTGCCGGTGAACAGGTCCCAGGAATCCCCAAGGAAATTGAGGTTGTTGCCGGTGGTTGACACACGAATGAGGTCAACTGGGTAGCCTTTGGGAATCCGCACCCAAATGCCGCCCCGTGAGTTCTGAACAAGCGTAACCTTCTCGCTAACAAAGTCGCTGTCACTTGGTGTGGTGGTGAAAGGCTGCGGGAAGGCCACGGCGAAAGCGTCATCCCCCTGCTCATCCGCCCA
>JAPOSK010000314.1:2378-3484 GCA_026709725.1 Paracoccaceae bacterium
GTGATGGAGGTAACGAGAGCGCCAAGCTCCTGGTCTTCGGTGTAGTAGTCCCAAGCGGGGCTCCCGCCAGCATCACTGCCCAAGAACCTGAGAGATGATACGCCTTGCCGGTAGTCTTGGTTCCCGGTGCCTTCAATGTCGATACGCGCTTGGTGCGGGTCGGTGCCGTGCGGCAGGCGGACCAGCATATGGTTGCCATCCAGCCCGCTCGTAATGGCCTCGTGCGTCCAGGTGCTTTGCGCCCTCGCTGATGTTAGGCTCCAGCCGGATGACCCAACGGCCAAGCCGCCAGCCGCCGCGCTCGCCGCGTCAACCCAGCCAGTGGGTATGCTTCCGGCTTGTATATCGTGCGTTTTGCGCGTGTTGGCGTTAATCTGGGCTTGGAGGTTGGAGGCGTCAAAGTCCGTGCCATCCGCCCCTGGTGGGCCAGGGTCGCCCGCCGCGCCAGCGGCTCCCGGTGGACCGGGGTCGCCCGCGGTTCCAGGGGGTCCCGCCGCGCCAGCCGGTCCCGCATCGCCGGCATCGCCTTTGCCCGATGTGACATTGTAGATCTCAACCGTCATGGCTGAGAAAAATGTGGTTGAGTAAGTGCCGAACCTTACATTGCCGCTTTGCACATTGATGCTGACATTGGCATCGCCCGACCCCTGCATCTGCAGAAGCAGGCCGGCTTCTATCTCCGCTTTGGAGACATCGGTCCAGAAAACCAAGTTGGCAGTGCTGCCCCTCGTGTAGACAAAGCGCAGCGATAGCTGATCAACAAGGTCCGCAACGGGCGGTCCGTCGACAAAGGCTGTGCTCGATAGCGTTAAGGTGCTGCCAACCTGCGTTTTGGTGACAGGTCCCGGTGTCAAATCGCCAGCCGTTCCGGGCGGTCCGGGGTCACCAGCCGCGCCGGGGGGTCCCGGGTCGCCAGCCGCTCCCGGGGGTCCCGGTGTCTGGCTGATGGTAAAGAAGTCAAGCGCATCCTCATCTGTCGCGGAAACGCCAATCAAACTCTGGCGGTCGCTTGCCGTTCGGCTGGTGCTAATAAGGTCAAGCACTGCCTCATCGGTCAGGGTAAAGCTGCCGCCCGGTCCGCCGCTTCCGGGGGGTCCCGGGGGTCC
>JAPOSK010000205.1 GCA_026709725.1 Paracoccaceae bacterium
GTCAACGCCCACAGTGCAGCCGGCTGCACTGCACCATGTCCTGAACAGTTCACGACCTTCACCATCGGCATCGGTCAGAGCCTGACGGTTGTTGCCGCCCGCCACACCCGGTCCGATTTCTGCCATTGCGTGGATGGACTCCCAGAGTCGGTGATCGTCGATACGCAGATTGCCTGTATGGACTGCCATGATGCCTCCACCCCTGATTGATCGCGGGACTGATCGTCTCAGTCCGCATCCTTCAGAATGTCACTCAAAATCCCGAACAGCTCATCAAGATGGGCCTGTGTGGCAATCAGCGGCGGTGACAGCGCAATGATATCACCGGTGGTGCGCAGCATCAGTCCGCGCTCAAAGGCCTTTCGCATGACGTCGCTGGCTCGTCTGGTCGGCTCACCCGGGCAGGGTTCCAGTTCAATTGCGGCCACCATGCCCTCGTTGCGGATGTCGATCACATGGGGATGATCGGCCAGCGCATGAACAGAATCTTCGAAGACGGGTGCCATTTTGCGGGCATTCTCGAAAATGCCATCCTCGCGATAGGTCTCCAGAGCGGCAAGACCTGCAGCCGATGCCACGGGATTGCCTGAGTAGGTGTAGCCATGGAACAGCTCGATAAGATATTCAGGCCCCTGCATGAATGCATCATGAATGGCTGCTGTACAGACAGCCGCCCCCATGGGGATCACACCGTTGGTCAGGCCCTTGGCGCAGGTGATCATATCGGGTTTGACATCAAAGTGGGCCGCGGCGAACGGGCTCCCAAGCCGCCCAAATCCCGTGATGACCTCATCGAAGATCAGAAGAATTCCATGCCTGTCACAGATGGATCGCAGCCGTTCCAGATAGCCTTTGGGCGGGATCAGCACACCAGTGGAGCCGGCCAGCGGCTCGACGATGACGGCGGCAATCGTTTCGGGGCCATGGAGCATGGCGATGCGTTCGAGGTCATCAGCGAGTTCGGCGCCGTGTTCGGGCTGTCCGCGTGAAAAGGCGTTTTTCTCCGGCAGGTGCGTGTGACGCATGTGGTCAACACCAGCCAGCAATGCACCATAGACCTTGCGATTGTTGACGATACCGCCGACCGACACGCCGCCGAAGTTGACACCATGATAGCCGCGCTCGCGACCGATGAGCCGGAAGCGCTGGCCCTCACCACGGGCCCGGTGGTAAGCGATGGCAATCTTCAGGGCTGTATCGACAGCTTCCGAGCCGGAGTTGGTGAACATCACATGCGCCATATGGTCTGGCAGGATATCCATCATGCGATTGGCCAGTTCGAACATGCTGGGATGTCCGAACTGGAATGATGGAGCGAAGTCCAGTTCATGAACCATGTCCTGCACCGCCTTGACAATCCGCGGGCTCCGGTGCCCGGCATTGCAGCACCACAGGCCGGCACTGCTGTCCAGAATCCTGCGGCCGTCCACACTTGTGTAGTACATCCCCTCCGCCGATTGCAGGAGGCGCGGGTTCTTTTTGAATTGCCGGTTTGCGGTGAAGGGCATCCAGCATGCGCGCAGATCATTGGGGCGTGATATATCAAGTGCCATCGCTGCTCCTTTCGAATTCTGTCCTGTCAAGAGATACGAATTGCCTCAGCCAGTCGTTTCCTGTTCATTGCATAATTCCCGATGAAGGAGTCAACACCTCGATCGGTGATCACGCGGGAGTCATTCTCCGGGATTGCCGGGCTGGCGGTATCGCATCAATGACACGGGCTGGCACCATTGAAGCAATCCGGTGCCGACAGGGCAATTCCGGAAACATGTCGGCTCCCGGACATTGATATCACACAGGGCCGGGTGGGCGCTGCCTGCGTTCTCCGCCATCACGCCCGCTTTTTCATCTCAGGGTGACCCCCGGCGTCGATCGCAGCCGGGAAGGTTTGACCCTTTGCTGCTTGTGCTGCCAGTGAGTCCGGAAGAGAACGGGGCCAGCGAAGGCCGGGTTTGCGATGCGCGCTCCATTCCATTTCCGTATCAGCAAAATGCCTGCAGACCGGTCTGGGCACGACCCAGGATCAGTGCGTGGATGTCGTGAGTCCCTTCATAGGTGTTGACGGTTTCGAGGTTCTGTGCATGACGCATGACATGATATTCGGCCTGAATCCCGTTGCCGCCAAGCATATCGCGGGCCATGCGGGCAATCTCCAGAGCCTTGCCGCAGTTGTTTCGCTTGATCAGTGAAATCATCTCCGGGGCTGGGCGTCCCTGATCAATCAGCCGGCCGACAGTCAGTGCCGCGGTCATCCCGAGGGCAATTTCAGTTTGCATGTCAGCGAGTTTCTTCTGAAAAAGCTGGTTTTGCGCCAGTGGTCGCCCGAACTGTCGTCGGTCAAGACCATACTGCCGGGCCCGGGTCCAGCAATCCTGCGCCGCGCCCATTGTTCCCCAGGCGATGCCGTAACGGGCACGGTTGAGGCATTCGAAGGGTCCGGAATACCCCACAGCATTCGGCAACAGCGCACCCTCTCCCACATCCACATTCTCGAGATGAATCTCACCGGTCATCGAGGTTCTGAGCGACAGTTTCTGTCTGATTTTTGTTGCCTTCAATCCCGGCGTGTCCCGTTCAATGACAAATCCTCTGAGGGCACCATCATGATTCTCCGACTTGGCCCAAACGATGAAGATGTCAGCCACCGGAGCACTGGAAATCCATGTCTTGCTCCCGTTAAGACGGTATCCCGTCGCTGTCTTCTCTGCCCGTGTGCGCAGTGATCCGGGATCCGATCCGGCCTCCGGCTCCGTTAATCCAAAGCAACCCACCAGCGTGCCATTGGCCAGTCGCGACAGATAGTGCCGACGATGCTCATCGGTTCCGTAGGTCAGGATCGGATACATGACGAGTGAAGACTGAACGCTCATCATTGATCGGTAGCCGGAATCAACCCGTTCGATTTCCCGGCATGCAAGCCCATAGGAGACATAATTCGATCCGGCGCCACCATGATCTTCAGGGATCGTGATCCCGAACAGCCCGGCTTCACCCATTGCTGCGTAGAGGTCGCGTGACGAATTCTCATTCAGGTAATCATCCGTCACCCGCGGCAAAAGAACCGTTTTGGCGAAGGCCGCCGCCGCATCCCGGATCAGGGTTTCGTCTTCATCAAGACCTGTTTCGAGACGAAGGGGATCAAGCCAGTCAAATGCTGTGCCAGAGCTGGATTTTACAGGTTTTGCTGACATGGGATCACCCCCGGCACCCGATTGTCTTCGCATCCGTCACGCTTTCTCTCCACCGACCAAAAATCAATCCGGGAATGTGATATCCCGGGACTGCAGGACAGCATGTCGGGGTTTGCCCGCACCCGCAACCACGACATGCAATATACACATGACGGATTATCAGCAAAACCGTCTTGTCAGTTTTTGGCGGGTTGCATTAATGGGGGTTTTGGAGACGTGGCCGAGTGGTCGAAGGCGCTCCCCTGCTAAGGGAGTAGGCGGGTA
>JAPOSK010000632.1 GCA_026709725.1 Paracoccaceae bacterium
CATGGCTGACTTTTACTGGCATATCCCGACGCGCCCCGGCTCCTGGCCTGATTCGGCCGCCAGCCCTCCACCAATCCTTCCCTGGGGCCACCCGTGCCAGGCGGAGCCTTTTGGCCCGGGCCCGGGAGGTGACCAGATCGACGCTGCTGCGAAACATTCGGGAAAGGGGCCGATGCATCGCCGGATCGCTGATTGGGGCTCAATGCGATTCTGGCAGTCCGTGTATGATCAGGCCTTTGCAGATTTCCGGGTCAGCCATACGGGGATCACGCCCCACGATGTGTATATCCAGGACGCGGAGGCTGACGGGAACGGTCGATCACCATAGGGGAGTCCCGCAAACTGTGGGACCATTCAGGCCGCCATTCGGGTGTCCGCGGGGTTGTCAGACCGGAACTTCGAGACATTCGCCCGGCGCAATGCGTTCCAGGGCCGCGGCGATCTGCACGACACACTCTTCAATGCGCGGCCAGGACGTCGACATCAGAACCAGCACCGACAGGCGCCTCGTGCTCAGATTCTGCTGATGCCGCAGGCTTTGGTCAGTCTGATGAGCACCGCGAAGCCTGCCGCCTCGGCGCGATCCAGCAGCATCCCGTTGCGAAGTTGCGCCCACCCCCGCTCAAACGCGGTGTCCACGTCATGATCTGACAGATGCTGTCGCAGTGGAACCGGTGTTCCCTGGTCAAACAGCACCTTCATGACGCCACGGCACTGCTCAATCTCCGTGTCTCATGATCAAGGACGCTTTCGACCTGCCAGCGTGCGACTCCGGGGAACCAGTTGAGAAACTGCTCGACTGTCGCGCCATCCCTGAGATTCGCGAACAGCGCGGAGACCGGGACCCGCGCCCCCCGAAACAGCCACGCGCCGCTCATCTTGTCAGGATGTCTCTCCACCGCAGGACACTGACTCCACATGACCCCTGATTCTCCTCAACCGCGTGATCCCGGTGTCCAACCCGCACGATGTCTGCGACGATGTACAGTGACACCGGAACCCTGTCAATATGATAGCCAGCTCGAGGGAGCGAATCTCCCATGGCTGACTTTTACAGGCATATCCCGACGCGCCCCGGCTCCTGGCCTGATTCGCCCGCCAGCCCTCCACCAATCCTTCCTTGGGGCCACCCGTGCTAGGCGGAGCCGGCTGGCACGGGGCCGGGAGGTGACGCACATCGGTGCTGCTGCGAGACATTCGGGAAGGGGATTATATACTTGACTGACGCAGATTGAATGCCTGTATATCGAATCAGGCAGATAGAGGAGATTCGACATGACGCCGGCGGCACCCGGCAAGGCGTTCCGGCAGGGACTCACGATATTCGACCTGATGGAAATGTTCCCGACCGGGGAGTCGGCGCGGGAGCGGTTCGAGGGCATCATCTGGGCCAAGGGCCGGACCTGCCCGCATTGCGGATCGGGCGACACGTTCGGGAATACGGTCGAATCCGCCGATCAGCCGTATCGCCGCCGGTCCTGCCAACAGCATTTCAGCGTCAGGATCGGCACGGTCATGGAACGTTCCCGCCTGCCCCGCCGCAAGGGGGTGCTGGCCATCCATCCGCACATGACCAGTCTCAAGGGCGTCTCATCCATGAAACTGCATCGGACATCGGCGTGACGCAGAAGACGGCATGGTTCATGCTCCAGCGGATCCGGGAGGCGTTCAGGCGGGACGATGACGACAACGATCCGATGGGCGGCGGCAGAATGGGCGGCCCGGTGGAAGTCGACGGGACCCGCATGGGCGGCAAACGCAAGAACATGCCGAAGTCGAAGCGTGAGGCCATGACCGGACGGGGCGGTGCCGGCAAGTCCATCGTCGTGGGCGCGAAGGACCGGGAGACCGGTGAGGTCCGGGCCGAAGCGGTCCCATCCACCGACCGCTCCACCCTGCAGGGACTTGTCGCTGATCACGCCTGCCCGGATGCGGAAGTCCGCACCGATGAGCGCAGCGCCTGTGCGGGAATGCCGTTCGATCACCGGACCGTCAGCCGTTCACCGGGCGAGCATGTCCGCGACCTGATCCACACCAACGGGATCGAATCCTTCCGGTCGATGTTCAAGCGGGCCCGCAAGGGCGTCTATCACAAGATGTCACCCAAGCACCTGCATCGGCATGTCACGGACTTCGCCGGACGGCAGACCGTCCGCAAGCGGAGCACCCTGCCCCAGATGCAGAGGATTGCGGACGGCATGATCGGGCGGCGGCTCGAATGCAGGCGGCTGATCGCCGACAACGGCCTGTGGAACGGCGCCGACGGGTGCGTCCCGGCATGACCGGCGACCCTCACGCCCTCGCCCCCTCCTCTCTCGACACGGCAAGCCGGATTGGGCCAATCAGACCATATGGACCGGCGACAACCTGCCCATCCTGCGGGGCATGAACTCGGGCCGCATCGACCTCATCTATCTGGATCCGCCCTTCAACTCGAACGCCAGCCACGCCGCCCCGATCGGCAGTGAGGCCGCCGGGGCCGAGTTCAAGGACACCGGGTCCCTCGATGATGTGGACATCGCCTGGCTGGACCTGATCGAGGTCAGGCATCCCCGCCTGAACCGGGTCATCCGGGCCGCCATGACGGGCAGCGACAAGTCCTATCTGGTCTACATGGCCGTCCGCCTGCTGGAATTGCGCCGTCTCCTGAAACCGACGGGATCGATCCACCTGCACTGCGATCCCACCATGAGCCACTATCTGAAACTGGTCATGGATGCGGTGTGGGGCCGGTCGGGGGGGCAGGATTTTGCCATGAAATCATTTGGCATTATCGCCGATGGACAGCAGGAACGAGACATTTCCAAAGAATGCACGATGTGATTCTGCGTTATGCCGAGACCGAACAATTCTGCTTCAATGTGCAGTATGAACCCTACAGCGACAACACCATCCATCGTCAAATGAGCGTGGACGGAAAAACTGACTTATCATCAACCCGAAACCTTGAACGAGGGACGAAGATGAATGATGTTTGGCACATTCCGCACTTGCATTCCCAAGCCAAGGAACGCACCGGTCACCGCACCCAGAAGCCGTTGGCCCTCCTGCGCCGGATCATTGCCGCCTCATCCAATGAAGGGGATATGATCCTTGATCCCTTCTGCGGCTGCGCAACGGCCTGCATCGCCGCCGAGGATCTGGGGCGTCAGTGGGCCGGGACCGATATCGGCCCGAAGGCGGCCGATCCGGTCCAGATTCGCATGGAGAGGGAGATGCCCCCTCCATGCGCGCCGCGTCGTGGCCCGCACCGACATTCCCCGGCGAACCGATCTTGGAGATCCGCCGCCGTATAAGACGCACAAGACGGCGCTCTACGGCGAGCAGGGCGGCCATTGCAACGGGTGCCGGGAGCGCTTCAGGATGCCGAACCTGACGGTGGATCACATCATCCCGCGCTCGAAGGGCGGGACGGATCACATCGGCAACCTGCAACTCC
>JAPOSK010000579.1 GCA_026709725.1 Paracoccaceae bacterium
AGGCCAGGAGCCGGGGTGTGTCAGGAGATGTCACGAAAAGTCAGCCATAGGAGAATCACTCCCAATCCGGTTCGGTGACTTGACCGCGATCATGGACGGGGATTATGATCTGCGGTCAGCCCGAATGGCGGAATTGGTAGACGCAGGGGACTCAAAATCCCCCGGCCTTGCGGCTGTGCGAGTTCGAGTCTCGCTTCGGGCACCATCGTTGTCATTGATCGAACCGATTCCCCTGGCACGGTGCAGTCAATTGCTGCTGGTGTGGTCCACAGCAATCATTGGCAACAATGATATAAGTCTGTTTGCACGAAGCCGGCACATGACATGGAAAGCGGAGGGCAATGGCTGTTCATGGCCTTGCACTTCAGGGTGGCAGTGGGGAGAATTGTTTTCAACTCTGGAATGCATATTGGCAGATCTGGGCCGGTTGACAATCCACCTGTTCAATCCCGTTTCTGAAGCGATCGCTGCCCGATGGAGATCAGTCAACGATGGCATATGCGAATGATGTGCATGCCGGAGAGCATTATCAGGGCAGAAACGGGCTGATGAATTCTGGCAGAACAATTTCGATCAAGTCTCCTCCCGACAGCTGCCCCGTGTCGGCGATGGCGCAGAATAGACCAATTGCCCAATGCAGCGACCCCACCGGCCGCTGGTGGTGGAGGGCTGGAATTCAGACAGTTCCGGGGGTATGCTGCCTTCAGCTGCGGACGTGGTGGAATCGGTAGACACAAGAGACTTAATCAATGATTTGAGTGCCCCGGGGGAAACGCCGGGAGTAGAACTGCTCAAATTCGGGGAACGCTAACGGTCATGGACCCATGCCAATCCCGAGCCAAGCCGAGACCGGATAACGGGTCGGAAGGTGTAGAGGCGAGACGGGCAGCACCTAAGGCCACTGCGTGGTGATGGTGAAGGGATCGTCCAGGCCCCAAACGGCACACTGGGCCGGCGGTGAAAACCGTGGCGGGTAGGAAAATCTCTCGATCAAATGATCGTGCGGGTTCGAGTCCCGCCGTCCGCACCATCTCTGGTCAGACAGGGACGTCCTGGGATTTCTGCCAGCTCTGCCAGTCTTCCGGTGTGTCAAGATCACGATGGGAGTGTCTGCCCGCGAGCGGAACCTGTCTTGTCGGATAATTGCCTTTCTTCATCACCTGAACGAGCCCCTGATCACCCGTGATGGTTGCAAAAAGGTGAAAAAAACAGCGCGGCACCAGAACCGGATGTCCCGGTTCACCCTCGGGGCTGGCACCGCGCACAAGACAATCTGGTGACCGGGCAGCCAGAACCTTGTTGATGTCGGCGGTTGTGATGTCGGGCATATCCGGCAGATGAATCAAAAGACCTGCAATGTCCTCTTCGACGCACTTCAGGCCCCTCTTGAGCGAGGTTGAGAGCGCAGGCCTTGCCGCATGGATCCGGACGGTTTCGACGTCAAGATCAGCAAGGCATTCATATCGCAGGGGAAATTGTGCATCAATGATTACGACCACATGATCAACCCCTGATGCCAGGAGACGCAGAACGCTGCGGCGCAGGAGTGGCTGACCGTTCACGGCAAGAAGCAGCTTGTCGACACCCCGCATCCGCGTGGACCGACCTGCTGCCGGAACGAGGCCGGTGATACGCATCAGGGTTCTGTCCATTTGCCAATCATGGGCACAGTGTGCAGAGACTGACAGAATGATGCAAGGTTTTACGGATCACAGGACGATGGAGCTGGAGATCAATGATCGGGTCTTCTGAAACGACACCCCGGGATATCCGTGAGCTGGTGGACCGGGCCAGGGCTGCCATGCATGGATTTTCCACCCGCGGGCAAAAGCATGTTGATATGGCCGTCAGGGCCCTGGCATGGGCTGTTTATGAACCGGACCGTGCATCCCGGCTTGCCGAGATTGCTGTTGAGGAGACCGGATTTGGCAATGTGGAAAGCAAGATCCAAAAGAATCGACGCAAGACATTTGGGGCATTGCGTGACCTGATGCACATAAAAACAGTTGGTTTGCTTGAAGAGAATCCTGCAACGGGCATCATTCGCTATGGCAAGCCTGTTGGCGTGGTTGGTGCAATCTGCCCATCAACAAATCCGACTGCAACACCGGTTAACAAGGCCATGATGGCCGTCAAGGGTGGCAATGCGGTGATTGTGTCTCCCTCACCGGGCAGTTGGCGGGCATCATCGACCACCGTCAGCATGATGCGCGATGAATTGCGGCGATGCGGAGCGCCGCCAGACCTTGTGCAGGTCCTGCCGAGACCGATCACCAGGGACCGTACGCAGGCATTGATCAAATCCGTGAATCTGGCAGTTGTGACCGGCTCTGAGCGTGCTGTCGGGCGTGCAATGACATCGGGAACGGTGACAATCGGTGTTGGGTCCGGCAATGTCCCGGTGATTGTCGACAGCTGCGCCGATCTTGCTGATGCGGCTGTCAAAATTGCCGCATCAAAGTGTTTTGACAATGCAACATCCTGTTCATCGGAAAATGCCGTCATTCTGCTTGACGATGTCTATCATCCGGCGTTGCGGGCACTGGAAGAGGTGGGCGGGTGGCTTTGCAGTGCGGATGAGAGCCGGTCGATTGCTTCCGTGCTGTGGCGGGATGGTCTTTTGAATCGGGATGTCATTGCCAAGGATGCAAAGGTGGCTGCCGGAGCATTCGGACTCCCGAAATCTGCCGCCAAGGCACGTTTTTTTCTGGTTGAAGAACCAGCGGTCGGTGGGCCGGGAAGTTTTGCCGATGAAAAACTCTCACTGGTGCTGACCGTCTATCGTGCCATGGATTTTGCGCATGCTGTCGAGATTTGCGAAGCGATTCTCCGGGTCAGGGGAGAAGGACATTCAGTCGGCATTCATACCAGAAACACTGCGCATGCCAGAGAGCTGGCTGAACGTCTCAATGTGGTCCGTGTGCTTGTCAATCAGGCCCATTGTCTCTCGGCAGGCGGATCCTTTGAGAACGCCTTGCCGTTCACACTGTCCCTTGGCGGCGGAACCTGGGCTGCAAGCCCGATTTCCGAGAATCTCAATGCCCGCCATTTTATCAACATCACATATCTCGTACACTGCACGCCCGAAGACAAACCGTCAGAATCGGATCTCTTCGCCCCCCTGTGGATGACCCACGCGGAGGCTTCGGTTGAATGAGTGCGGGGAGTCGCCATCGGGGATGCCCTGTCGGGGTGATCATGCCCGACATCACGATCAGGTCAGAAGGCAGAACGTTCCCCGGCGGTCGGGTGTGCCGATATGGCAACAGAGGAGACACATCTGTTTGGGGCAATGGCCGGAGCCATTGGCAGTGCCGCTGCCTCTCGCACCCTGCATCCGCAACCGTCCTGTCAGCCAATGTCCATGACAGATACGCCCTGCCCGCAATCTGGTGAATCCCCGGCCCGACACTGAGAGTCGCGATTCCCTCCGTCATGG
>JAPOSK010000382.1 GCA_026709725.1 Paracoccaceae bacterium
TGCTGCCGGCGACCCCGGCGGGGGACGGGCCCGTCTCGCAGCCCCCCTTTGATGCCATCACCTTCCCGCTGGATGCGCTCTGGCCGGAGGGGGTGGCGGGGTCCGGTTGAGGGTTGCACGACGAGCGGACCACGTTACTGGTAGGAACGCAAAAAGACTATGGAAGTCGATCGCCGATACAGGTTGTCATGCGACACTATATGAGCAGGATCGTCTGGATGGAATATGGATCATGTCCCTGACCAATATCCTCACCAATGTCCGAGCGGCGGAGGCCAAAGCCGGTCGTGATGTGGGCTCAACCACTGTCATAGCTGTGTCCAAATTGCAGCCACTCGAACGCATCACATCTCTCCTTGCCGCAGGCCATCGGCATTTTGGTGAGAACCGTGTTCAGGAAGCAATGGGCAAATGGCCACAACTGCGAGAGCAGCACACTGATCTCACGCTGCATCTTCTCGGACCTCTCCAGTCCAACAAGGTTCGTGCGGCCATGGGACTCTTCCAAGCAATTCATTCCATTGATCGCAGCAGTCTTGTCGCCCGCATTGCCCGCATTGCTGACGACCTTGGTCATTGTCCCGACCTGTTCATTCAGGTTAATACGGGTGAAGAGCCTCAAAAGTCTGGAGTCTTTCCAGTTAATCTCACCGAACTCATCCGCAATGTCCAAGATTTGCAACTGCCTCTTGTCGGGTTGATGTGCATCCCGCCCATCGGCGATGAATCTGCACTGCATTTCAGCCTGCTTGCCAACCTTGCCCAAGATCATGACCTCAAGGGGCTCAGCATGGGCATGAGCAGTGATTACGAAACAGCAATCCACCTTGGTGCCACGCATACCAGGATCGGCACGGCGATCTTCGGTCAGCGTAACATATCCTTGCGCTGAGCGTGCCAAACCGGTGATACCGAATCCCTTCGTTCCACAGTGAGAATCCCTTGCTCATCTTCAGCAAATTGCCACGCTAAAAAATCATAAGCCATCGATATCATTGTGACGACCCGCGACAGTCTGACCATTATGTCGCTTCATTTTGGGTATTCTTGTGGGCAATCTCTGTCACTCTTTCTGTCACTCTTTTTCCAAGCAGCCATTTTAACCCAAAATCATTACACCATCCCTCGTCATAGACAGTGTGCGCAAGATATCCATGCGGCATGACAGGGTGCAGGGGGTCACTGAACAATGCGGGGAACGCGGGGCATCACTCACAGTGCGTTCATTCCGAGATCTCCACCCCTTTTGACCTGACTGTTTGATGGAGGCTGCGATCTGCCCGCATGGTGTTCAGGATCGCGTCGAGATACTCCGCGTTGAGCACTGAAGGTATGGATCACGACGTTTGTAATGGGATCGATGCCTATTACAGGACTTCCCCACAATTTTCCGGGTCATTGTCAGAATTGAAGCCGGAACCGTTACGTGTCTCGTCATCATCAAAAAGTTCACCGATTGCGGGAATGGCGTCAGCCTGTCACTTCATCTCTTCCCGGGCAGCTGGATGAGAAGCCGCAAGCAATTCCGCCTCTGAAGCACAGGCCCTGAACCATGCACAGAAGTTTTCAGATAGCTGCGCACGGTAGCCGCTCAAGGCGTTCCTGTGCGCCTCCAGCAAAAGGTCACGGTTGAGATCCGGTATCTCAATGGTGAAATCGGCACGACTCGTGCGGAAGATAGGCTTGGGTGGTGCTGGTGCACATCCTGCCCATCGGTGATGAACCCGCCCTGCATTTCAGCCACCGAATGGAGCAAATATCGCAAGGGGACGACGTATCTGGCAACTCGATCGCAGGCAGTCCCGCGCAGTCGGTCAGAGTGACAGCCCCGGAGATTCCCCGGGACCTGCAGGGCGGGATGCTGCTTGCCAAAACCCCCGTCAGATACTAACCTAGCGGGAGCGAAGGAGTGCCCATGACAAAAAAGATTGTTCAAAGGCAACTGTCTCCGGCCAGGATTGTCGATTTGAGATCTAAAAAATCCGAAGATGCTTACGGTGATGCCGTCCTGTATATCAGGGTTGTTTATGAATCTGAGCAGGACCATCTCGATCCGAGGAAAGTTCTGGGACTTTCCCGGCACGTTCGCCAACCTCTTCGAAAATCCTTCGAGGACATTTATCCGATTTTTTCACTCATAACCCCTGATGAGGTCGAATCCGTTGAAGCCCGGTGATCTCATTGAGACCGCCAAGGAATGGGTTCATCTGGATCAGGGCAAACCAAAGCAGGCGAATCTGAAAAGGGCACTGAGTACGGCGTATTATGCGCTGTTTCATGCGCTTTGCTTGAACTGCGCTGATTCCCTGGTTGGGTCAGCTGGAGCTGACAGAAGCCAGCGTGCATGGCAGCAGGCCTACCGCTCCGTGGAACACAGCCATGCCAGGAAACAATGCACAAGAAATGATATGAGCGAATTCTCTTAATGTACAGGAATTTGCCAACAAGTTTGCTGAATTGCAGGGAAAGCGACATCAGGTAGTGGGTCAGCATCCGACCTGATTGTCAATCCTCAACACCGTTACCTTTTGTCTGCCATCACAGCTGGAATCCGGATTCGCTCTTCATGAGATGGCCGCTCTTGCGCGCCTTGGTCTGCAGATATGCACGATTGTAACAGTTGGGTTCGGTCAGAATCGGCAAGCGATTGACAACCGGGATGCCCTGATCCTCCATGGCCTTCACCTTAACCGGATTGTTGGTGATCAGCTCCACCTGATTGTGGCCAAGGCTCCGCAACATTGATGCCGCGATGTGGAAATCGCGCTCGTCATCCTGAAACCCAAGACGATGATTGGCCTCAACGGTATCAAACCCCTGGTCCTGGAGGGAGTAGGCCCGAATCTTGTTCAAAAGTCCGATCCCCCTGCCCTCCTGATTGAGGTAGAGGAGCACTCCTGATCCCCGCTGCCTGATCATCTCGATTGCCTGCTGGAGCTGTTGCCCGCAATCACATTTCAGAGATGCCAGAACATCTCCGGTAAAACAGGATGAGTGGAGGCGGACAAGCGCAGGCTCACCGGAATCATGTCCGCCGAACTCAACCGCACAATGTTCATCACCATCAAGAAAGGCCCGGAAGACTGTGATACGGGCATTCTCATCCGCCACGAGCGGCAGGCGGGCACTCACGACACGCCTGACAGCAAATTCCTGCTCTAGGCACGAGGCCAACTCCCCTATCGAAGCAGTGGTTATGCCACCCTGCTCTCCATCTGTCTCCCGCAACAGCACCGCTGGCAATAGCCGTGCCTTGCGGGTCAGGCGGATTGCCATACGCGCACAGTCGGTCGGCCCTGTACGCAGTGCCTGCAGGGGACCCTTCATCGGGCTGGCAAGATCATATGACGGATCAGCGATATTGTACACCCAATCCGGTCCGGAATGCCCCCTCAGCGAGACCCGGGCAATGTCACCATCATAACATCGGAC
>JAPOSK010000085.1 GCA_026709725.1 Paracoccaceae bacterium
TTGGCTCACAGCGTCGAGCTCGAAAGGCATTGCTTGCGTTGCTCGGAGAGGGGCTTCTGTCTGAGCAGACCGACATCGACGACGAAGCGATATTCGATTTCCCGAATGTGAGGGTACCGCATGGCTGACATCACCCGCCACATCTGCGGCATCTCTGGAGGCAAGGACTCCAGTGCTCTTGCGGTCCATCTCCGGGACAAGGTGCCGGAGATGGAATACTTCTTTTGCGACACTGGAGCCGAACTGCCCGAGACCTACGAATACCTGACCCGTCTGGAGGTGATCCTCGGTAAGCCGATCGTTCGGCTCAATGCCCATCGCGGCTTCGACCACTGGTTCGAAGTCTTCCGTGGGACGTTGCCATCTCCGCAGATGCGTTGGTGTACCAAGAACATGAAGATCAAGCCGATCGAGGCTTGGGTCGGAGAGGCGAAGGTGTTCTCGTACGTTGCGATCCGTGCCGACGAGTCGAACCGCAAGGGCTACATTTCCACCAAACCGAATATCCAGACCCGGTTCCCGTTCATTGAGGAGGGAGTCGATCGCGATGGAGTGACGCGGATCCTCGAAGACGCGGGCATCGGTCTCCCGACGTACTATGAATGGAGGACCCGATCGGGGTGCTACTTCTGCTTTTATCAGCGCAAGGCGGAATGGATCGGGCTGGCCGAACGGCATCCTGCGCTGTTCGAGCGGGCGGTCGCTATCGAGCAGAAGGTATTGCGTGACGCTGGCCTTGACGGCGATGCGGACTTTGGCAGCCAAGCTATGCGCGGTCGTCAGTACACCTGGTCGGGCGGAGAGACTCTCGTCGAGCTCCTGTCCCGTCGTGAGGAGATTCTCGAACGGCATCGGGCTGCGGTATCGCGTGCCGGCAAGGCTCGAGCCAACGTCCCTCTGATCGAAGCCCTCGCCGAAGCCCTCGATGAAGACGACGATACAGCACCCTGCACTGTGTGTGCCTTGTGAGTACGTTGTCGCCGGCGCTGCCAGGCGGACCGGGTCTCACGGTCTCATGGTTCCTCGATTCACTTCCAGATCGAGAGCTCAGAAGATTTCTGGATCCCGGTGTCCTTTCGGTGCTGGACGCGATTTTCGGTGGACACATCGCTGGCGAGGATCTTCGGCGGGTCGCCCGGACCCTCGTCGACTTCGGTGTATTGCTCGGAGAGCGTGCAGGTAGACGACTTGTCCTGAATCTGATCCCGGAGCGGAAGCGCGCCGAACTTGAAGCCCGCGTCGGGCGGACTATTGCCGCTGCCGGTGCGAGCGACTGGACCGAATCGGAGGTGCGGCGACTGCGTGACTTCTTCGGCTTGATCGAAGAGCGGATCGTGCCTCCGGCGGTGCCGCCAACGAGCACGATCACCCCGACTTACGGCCTGTTCGATCATCAGCGGACCGCTGTCCGTAAGCTGGCCCCACTGCTGGCCGGAGATGAGCGCCGAGCGGTGCTTCATCTGCCGACCGGGGTCGGCAAGACCCGCACGGCCATGCACGTGGTGGCGGCTTCGCTACGTGACCACGAGCCCTCGGTCGTGGTCTGGCTGGCCTCCGGCAAAGAACTGCTGGAACAGGCAGTACTCGCGTTCAAGGAGGCATGGATGCACTTGGGGGCAAGGCCGCTCCAGATTGGGACCATGTGGGGCGGCCGGATGCCGGATCTCGACAGATTTTCCGACGGATTTCTCGCCGTCGGGCTCGCGAAGGGTTGGGCTGTGATTTCGCGTACCGATCCGGACTGGGCTCTGCGTCTCTCCCGGCGAGTTCGGTTGGTCGTCTTCGACGAGGCGCACCAGAGTGTTGCGAGTACCTATAGGCGGATCACCGAGGAACTTACGCTGGACTACAGGTGCGCATTACTGGGGCTCACCGCGACCCCGGGGCGAACTTGGGCGGATATCGACAAGGATGGCGAGCTTGCCGAGTTCTTCGCCGGAAACAAGGTGACGCTTGAGGTACCCGGCAAGAACCCCATCGAACATCTTGTCGACAACGGCTTCCTCGCCCGACCGAACTTCCGGACACTCCTCTCCCGACCGGGCTTCTCATTCGGCGAAAAGGAGCTTGCCCGCATCGCACGAGGACTGGATATCCCTGAAGAGATCGTCACCGCCTTGTCAATGAGTGAGCAGTATGTGACCGCCGTACTCGGAGCGGTCGAGGAGTTGCTCGACGCGGGACACCGGCGGGTGCTCGTCTTCGCCGCCACCGTCGAGCACGCGCGGACTCTCAGCGCAATCCTCGTCGCGCGTGATGTCCGCAGCAATGTGGTGACGGGTTTGACGCCTGTGCGAACGAGGGAACACGCCATCAGGACTTTCAAGTCGGACGACGAGGTACCGATGGTCCTCGTCAATTTCGGTGTGCTGACGACGGGATTCGATGCGCCAAAGGCGAGCGCGGTCGTCATCGCTCGTCCTACGCGATCCTTGGTGTTGTTCAGTCAGATGGTTGGTCGGGCAATTCGTGGCCCTAAGGCGGGCGGAACCGAGACCTGCGAAGTCGTGACAGTCGTCGATCCGAGCCTACCGGGCTTCGGCGACGTGGCGACAGCGTTTCTGAACTGGGAGGACGTATGGCAGTGAGCACATCAGGAATCCAGCAGAGTTTCTCGATCATCGACCCTGGAATGACGGTCAGGGCGATGCGCGATAGCGGCTACAAGTCCACGACGCATGCGCTGGCCGAACTCATCGACAACTCGATCGAAAGTGGAGCGACGGCGATCGAAGTGTTCGGACTCAGTCGCAGGGATGCTCGTACCGGAAGATTCACCCTCGCGGAGTTGGCGGTCCTCGACAACGGTGAGGGCATGGATAGTGACACGCTGAGAGGAAGCCTACGCTACGGCCACGGCACTCGCCGGGAGCGGTGGGGGATTGGCCGGTTCGGTTTGGGCCTTCCCAACTCCTCAATGTCGCAGGCTCGACGAGTGGATGTCTGGTCGTGGCAATCGGGCGCCACGAATGCTTTTCGTACCTACCTTTCCCTTGACGAGGTGGAGAGTGGCGTGAAAGACATTCCGAAGCCGGAAGAAAGGCAGGCGATCCCGAGCACCTATCGTGACTCGAGCCGCAATGTGTTCGGCGACTCTGGAACCCTCGTGGTGTGGAGCGATCTGGATCGCGTCGAATGGAAACAGGCTTCCACGACGTTCAAGCACACGGAGTACCTCGTCGGACGGATTTACCGGCGCTTCTTGGCGAAACAATCAGAACGTCTCCATCGGGACGATTCGAGAGGAGTTGAGATTGGAGGATCACGCACCATTACCCTGATTCCGATTCAGGAAGACGACAAAGGAATCGAGGTTCAGAACGCAGATCTCGTCGAGGTGCGACCGAACGATCCTCTGTATCTGATGACGGGTACCTCCTGTCCCGAGCATTTCGGCTCCGGTCCTATGTTCACGGAACTGGAGGGAAGTC
>JAPOSK010000633.1:0-272 GCA_026709725.1 Paracoccaceae bacterium
TCACGCTTGGTGCGACACTTGAAGCGTGATGTAGAGAGTGGCATCACCGCCATCATCAAGGATCATGTTGGCGCCATCGGCAAACTGGAAGATTCTGTCGATATAGTCCCAGTATTCCGTCAGGGTTTCGCCCTTTTTGGCAAAAACCGGTACGCCTTCAGCTGCGATGGCGGCAGCGGCATGATCCTGGGTCGAGTAGATGTTGCAGGAAGACCATCGAACATCGGCGCCAAGTGCACGGAGCGTATGGATGAGGACAGCTGTCTGAATTG
>JAPOSK010000633.1:282-3424 GCA_026709725.1 Paracoccaceae bacterium
GAATTGTCATGTGGAGGGATCCGGCAATCCGGGCCCCGGCCAGCGGTTGTCTGTCAGCGTATTCCTCCTGCAGGGCAAGCAGACCCGGCATTTCGGTCCGGGCAATGTCGATTTCCAGTCGACCAAATTCGGCCATGTTCAGATCTCTGACGATAGCGTTCTCGCTTACAGGGTTATGCATGATGATCGGGTTCACTTCTGTAGAACAGCAACAAAGGGTGTCGGTCGGTTTTATGTGTCGAAATGCCGACAAGGTCAATCTCCCCTCAAATGAAGGATCCTGTCTCTGTCGAAAGGCGGGACGATGGTGATGTTTGACAAGAAAACTGGCTGGTATATGAGTTGGCACCCGGCACCATGGCTGCATATGGGGATGAGATGTTCCTGTGAGCGGTTTGATTGATGGCTCTGATGAAAGGGGCGAGAAGAATGATGGCCTTGGAGAAATTCATTTGACCGATGCAACGCATGACACGGGGACCCGGCGTGACTTTCTGTATTACGCAACCGCAGGAACGGGTGCCATCGCAACCGGTGCCGCTGTGTGGCCGCTTGTGGATCAGATGAACCCAAGTGCCGATGTTCAGGCACTCTCCTCGATTGAGGTGGATGTGTCCGGGATTGAGCCGGGAACCCAGATTACCGTGAAATGGCTGGGCAAACCGGTCTTCATCCGGCGGCGCACAGCAGAAGAAATCGAAGAGGCACGCAGTGTCGACCTTGCTGACCTTCTTGATGGTTCAGCCCGGAACGCCAATGGTGATTCTGAGGCGACGGCAATTGACCAGAACCGATCGCTTGATGAGAACGGTGAGTGGCTGGTCATGATGGGCGTGTGCACGCATCTCGGCTGCGTCCCGATTGGCGATGGTGCCGGTGAGTATGGTGGCTGGTTCTGCCCCTGTCATGGATCACATTATGACACATCCGGTCGGATCCGAAAGGGCCCCGCGCCGGAGAATCTCACTGTGCCGAAGGCGGCCTTTGTCAACGAAACCGTCATCAAGCTTGGCTAGGAGGAACGGTATGTCGGGGATCCCACACGATAGGTACGAACCGAAAACGGGATTCGAGAAGTGGCTGCATCAGCGCCTGCCAGTCGTTTCGATTCTCTGGGATACCCTGATGATCCCCACGCCGCGCAACCTGAACTGGATGTGGATCTGGGGGGTTGTTCTGATGTACTGTCTTGTTCACCAGATCGTGACCGGAATCGTTCTGGCCATGCATTATACGCCGCATGTTGATCACGCATTCGCGAGTGTTGAGCATATCATGCGCAATGTAAACGCCGGTTGGGCCCTCCGTTATCTGCACATGAACGGGGCTTCACTGTTTTTCCTTGCGGCCTACCTGCATGTCTGGCGCGGTCTCTACTATGGTTCGTACAAGTCGCCGCGTGAAATCACCTGGATCATCGGCATGCTGATCTATGTCTGCATGATGGCGACCGCATTCATGGGTTATGTGCTGCCGTGGGGCCAGATGTCGTTCTGGGCCGCAACTGTGATCACGGGCCTCTTTGGAGCCATTCCAGGTGTTGGTGACATGATTCAAAGTTGGTTGCTGGGTGGACCGGCCGTCGACAATCCAACCCTCAATCGGTTCTTCTCACTGCATTATCTGTTGCCATTTGTCATCGTTGGGCTGGTCGTCGTCCATGTCTGGGCCTTTCACACGACCGGCAACAACAACCCGACCGGTGTGGAAGTGCGCCGGACATCCCGGGACGAAGCTGATCGGGATACAGTGCCTTTCTGGCCGTATTATGTCATCAAGGATTTGTTCGCTCTTGCCCTGATCCTTGCCCTGTTCTTTGCCCTTGTCGGATTTATGCCGAACTATCTGGGCCATCCGGACAATTACATTGAGGCGGATGCCCTGGTTACACCCGAGCATATTGTTCCGGAGTGGTATTTCCTGCCCTTCTATGCAATTCTCAGGGCATTCACTGCCGATGTCTGGGTCGTGCAGCTGACTGATTTCATCACAGGCGGGCTGATTGATGCCAAGTTCTTCGGAGTGCTGGCCATGTTCGGTTCTCTTGTCGTGGTTGCGCTTGCACCATGGCTTGATACATCAAGCGTGCGCTCAGGCAAGTATCGACCCATGTTCAAGTGGTGGCTTTGGCTTTTTGCCCTGAACTTCATCGTGCTGACATGGGTTGGGGCACGCCCGGCTGAAGGGATCTATGCGATTATATCCCTGATCGGCGCGACATACTGGTTTGCCTTTTTCCTGGTCATCCTGCCGATTCTTGGTGTGCTTGAGAAACCGCTCAAGCGTCCAGACACCATTGAGGAAGACTTCAATGCCCACTATCCCGCAACGGGGATATCGACAGGGCAGGCGGATCTCTCCGATGCCTGAGGTGCAGAATATGCTGAAATCAATCGCACTGGCTGCGAGTGTTCTGATCGTGTTGGGGACCGCTGCCATGGCAGCGGGCAAAAAGGGTCATGTTGACGATTATGCGTTCCCGCATGAAGGTCCCTTCGGTACGTATGATGCAGGTCAGCTGCAACGGGGCCTGCAGGTTTATCAGGAAGCCTGCGCAGCCTGTCATGGTCTCAAATATGTCCCCCTGCGGACCCTGGGTGATGAAGCCGGTCCCGGGTTAAGCCCGGAAACCGTGAGAGCCTTTGCCAGCACAATCGAGATTTATGATCCGGTCATTGATGACTTTCGTCCTGCTCTGCCGACGGATCACTTTCCGGCCAATACCAGCGTGGGGGCACCCGATCTCTCCCTGATGACAAAGGCCCGATCCGGTTTCAGCGGTCCGGTGGGGACAGGCCTCAATCAGCTTTTCCGTGGTATCGGTGGCCCCGAATATCTCGTGTCGCTGCTCATGGGGTACACGGGTGAGGAAAAGCAGGAAGCCGGTGTTACACTCTACGAGAACACGGCTTTCCCCGGTGGCTGGATTTCCATGGCACCACCCCTGAGCGATGGTCTCATTGAGTATGCAGATGGTTCGGCCAATAATGCCGAGGCGCTCGCGCTTGATCTGGCTGCTTTTCTGACATGGACGGCTGAACCCAAAAAGGTCGTTCGTCGTCATGCCGGCTTTATGGCGGTTGCGCTTCTGACCCTGCTTGCCGTGTTGCTCTACCTCACCAACAAGCGCTTGTGGATGCCC
>JAPOSK010000634.1 GCA_026709725.1 Paracoccaceae bacterium
GGGTGGCGTGATGGTGGTGGTCTCTTCTGCGGGCCGGGTTGGCTCCTCCGGCGGGGCTTCGGGAGCATCGTCGTGGTCCGGGGGTTCAGCGGCTGGCGTCTCCGCCTGTGGTTCAGCCTCTCCGACCGGTTCGGTGTCAGCCTGTGATGTGACATCGTCGGCGGGCGGGGCCGGGTCTGCCGGGGGTGGCGTGATGGTGGTGGTCTCTTCTGCGGGCCGGGTTGGCTCCTCCGGCGGGTCCGGGGGTTCCGAGAGAAGAAAGAGGTACGCTGCAAGAACAAGAGCGATTGCAACAAGGGCACTCAGGAGGAATCTGCGAGCGGGTTTTTCAGGCATTCACACAAATCCTCTCCGGCTTGAACGCGACCGGTCCTCCAAAGTGCGCTCTTATACATGTTTCTCTATAGGTCTGAACCAATAAATTGACAATTGCCGCCGGAGTTGCGCAAGGTCCGTGCGCAATCGTGAATTGCAGACTGGTCGGATGAGGGCTGGGAACGCATGATGGAGACGTTGCAATCACGACCGGAAGGGATGGCGGTCTTCTCTGTCTGTGTGTTCTGCGGCTCGAGGGACGGCACACGGGACGTATTTTCCGAGGCAGCGGCGAAACTTGGTCAAGCCATCGCCCATGAAGGATGGCAGCTGGTATATGGAGCGGGAATCTGTGGGATGATGGGGACGATGGCCCGTTCAGCAATGACCCACGGCGGCAGGGTTTTCGGAGTGATTCCAACCCACCTTCCCGAACAGCTGATGCCGAATCTTGATGCCACGGTTTTCACTCACACCATGAATGAGCGAAAAAATATCATGCTGGTCAATTCCGATGTCTTCGTGATTCTGCCCGGGGGATTGGGCACGCTTGATGAAATGTTTGAGATCCTGACCCTCAAAAAAACTTGGACAGCACGCCAAACCGGTCCGCATCCTGAATCTGGATGGCTGCTGGGACTCGATCCTCAAGGGCATGCACGACATCGTTGAATACGGATTCGCTTCCGACTCATCACGGCAATTGTATGATGTCTTCGATTCGGTGCCCGGCCTCGTTGCCTGCCTGAAACAGGATGCAGCCAGGCAGAGATGATTCAGGATCCCCCGGGCAGCCGGGCCGCCCGGAGCAGATGGTCCTGTCAAAGTCGGGCCGCAACAGCTTCCCAGTTGACGAGATTGTCGAGAAAATTCTCCAGATAGGCTGGCCGCCGATTGCGGAAGTCGATGTAATAGGAATGTTCCCAGACATCACATCCCAGGAGTGCCGTCATGCCAAAGCAGAGCGGGTTGACACCATTCTCGGTTTTGGTGATCTTCAACTCACCCATCTGGTCGACGACAAGCCAGCACCAGCCGGAACCGAATTGTCCGACACCGGCTGCCGCAAACTGGCTCTTGAAGTCATCAACGGAACCGAATGCATCAATGATGCGCTTTTCCAGCTCTGATGGCATGGCACCTGATCCAGGACCCATCATCTCCCAGAACTGGCAGTGATTCCAGTGCTGTGAGGCGTTGTTGAAGATCCCGTTCTGGGCAACAGACCCCTCCTGATAGGTGCCGGTGACGATGTCTTCGAGCTGCTTGCCTTCCCACTCAGTGCCGGCAATCAGCTTGTTGCCGTTGTCAACATAGGCCTTGTGGTGCAGGCCATGGTGAAACTCAAGTGTTTCTCGCGACATGCCGCCATCGGCAAGCGCATCAAGACCATAGGGCAGGTCGGGCAGGTGAAAAGTCATATCTTGTCTCCTTGTCTGGTTTGGTCGTCGTTAGGGCCGATTGCAATCATCTCCCATACTATGTTGATTCCAGATGCGAAACCAGCAGATGCCCGATGCAGACATCGGTGTGCCCGGATGAATGTTCCGGTACCGGCGAGTGGTCAGGATGCCCGATTCTCGTGCAGCGATCAAAAGGGCGCTCAGAGGAATTGGCCGATAACGGGCAGACCGATCACGGCCGAGGCAGCAATGATGAAATACGCTGCACCGCGATAGAGCCGCTCATGGGCCGGATTGAAAAGAACGCTGCCCAATCCCATCGTCAGGAGACACGGGAAACCCATGAGGAGACCCACGACAACGGCCTCTGTCAGCAGGCGTCCCTGAATGCCGAACGCGGCGAGAATGAGGAGATCGGCAATGAGCAGATAGATGAAGATATTGGCCCGGATCACTGCCGCCGGCAGAGTGCTGGCAAAATAAAGAAAAATAACCGGCGGTCCGGGCAGACCGACAGATCCCCCGAAAAAACCACCCGCGGCACCCACACCATAAACCGTTGCCGGGGCAAGCGGCTTGCGGTAGCGAACCCCGCCAATCAAACAGAAGAGAAGGACGAATGTCACCGCTGACACGATGTAGCGGAACATGTCCGGCGGCAACAGGAAAAGGACAAGAACACCAAGGGGCATGGCAAGCACGGCGCCGACAGTCAGCTTGACCAGTTCGCCCCTGTTGGTCTGTTTGAGCGTTCGGGGGGCCAAAAGCATCGGGCCCAGCAGATCCATCAGCATCATGATCGTGATCGCCTGAACCGGGTCGGTGACACGGCCGGCGAAGGGAAGGAACACCATTGCGGTGCCGAAACCCGTGAACCCCCGTACAAGGCCGGCGAGAAGGGAACCGATGCACAGCCAGAGCAGGGCCGCCGGACTGTACAATGATGTGATGTCGGCAAGGAGTGTTCGGGTAAGGTCAGCCATCCCCATTGCCGCTGGAGAATTTCGTGCCCATGGTATCCTTCGCCGTGGTCCAGTCCCTTTTGACACCGATTTTCTGGAGAGCGTAGGTCGCAATGAATACGGACGAATACGTCCCGACAAGAACGCCCCAGATCATGGCAAAAACAAAGCCGCGGATAACATCTCCACCGAAGACAAAGAGCGAGAGCAGAGCCAGGAGCGTTGTGAAGGATGTCACAACCGTACGTGACAGCGTTGAGTTGAGGGCGAGGTTCAGGACATCGACCAAAGGGCGTTTCCTGTAGCGCTTCAATTGCTCACGCACTCGGTCGTAGACAACAACGGTGTCATTGAGAGAGTAGCCGACGATGGTCAGAAGGGCGGCAATGATGGCCAGATCAAATTTGATCTGCAGCAGACTGAAGAGGCCAAGGGTCAACAGGACATCGTGAATGAGTGCTGCCACGGCACCGAGCGAAAACTGCCACTCGAAACGGAGCCAGATGTAAATGAGGACAGCGACGATTGCGGCAATCACAGCAATGATGGCTTTCTGAATCAGTTCACCGGACACTTTCGGACCGACACTCTCAACCAGCGGGAATACGATTGCAGGATCAATTGACCGAAGGGCATCCTGTACCTGATTGACGGTTGTCGAGGCGATGGACTCATCGCCCTGCTGCACACTGATCCGCAGGAGTGCGACATGCTGGTCGATGGCAAAGGTGGGAT
>JAPOSK010000599.1 GCA_026709725.1 Paracoccaceae bacterium
GGGCCCGCGGGGGGTCGCTGGCGGGGGTGGTAGGGGCGAGGCCGGGGGTCGCCGGCGGCATGAAGGACGGGCAGCTCGACGGGAGGGACGAGAGGGTCGAGCGCTGGCGCCACATCATACAGAGCATGAACCGCCACGAAAAGGACGACCCCGGCACGATAAACGCGTCGCGCGCAAAGAGGATCGCGCGCGGGTCCGGCTCGTCCGAGCGCGAGGTCAAGGAGCTCATAAAGGCGTTCAACAACTCAAAGGGGATGATGAAGGCCTCCGGCGGGCGGCAGATGCAGGGGTTCCTGCGAAAGATGGGCATCGGCTAGGCCACGGCGCATGAACCACACAACTGTGCCCTGCCCACGTGAAACTCACGGCTACGCCACATACAAGTGGCTCTAGATAATTAGAATCCATACCTGCAGGTCATGCCCGCGAAGTGACATGTAAAATGGCAAATCCAGCCTAGCGTGGCGAGGTAGTTGTTGGTTAATGTCATCAGGATCACGGATGGGGATCCCACGTCGCGGGATCAGTCTAGTTGTTCCCAGTCAGCCACGCGCATGCCCGACAAAGATGTCGTGAACGTGCGTGTGACGGGCGCGCTGCGCCTATCTGCGGCGCATTTTGCGGCGCAGAGCGTTTTTCATGTGTGTGACGTGGGGAATCGGGTTCAACTGGCACAGTCTTCCGAACGGGCAGTCCATAACTACATAGAGATCGGTCATGATGGCCATGAGTAGTGTTGACTTGTTTTTGTCGTCGTGCCTGAGGGAAGAGTAAAGGGAGTGCAGCCTATACTGGTAGGCCGACAAGTAGTGCATGTTGCCAGAAGTTAGAAGGCCCCTGTACACATCGTCGTACACGGGCGAAATGTGCCCTATGCTGCTTATTTTGCATCCCATAAAGATATCTGCATTGACGCTCAGCTCCGCGTGAAGTATGCGCGCCATGCTTTGCCTCATCCTGCTTCTGTCCCACCAGCGCCTGAAAAAATACACAAATATGCCAATCGGCAGGGCTAGGAGCAATCCGATGTCGTTCAAGGCCTCTGTCATTTAGATCACGCATACTTGTCCATCACGTATGGGATAGGACCTTCCTGGTTTTTTGCGGGACGCGCCCTGGCCACTTGGTGAGGGCTGTGCGGAAAGGCCGGTCGTTCGTTGAGCTCCAGAGCCTTGCCCGCGTGCACGTGATCCTGCAGTGTGGCAATAAGCGTGATGTCGTAGTATTGCTGATAGCCTTCTAGAGTGCCCTTGACAGAGCCTAGTCTTCCAGGAAGGGCGCTAGAGCTAATCACCACATTGCCCTCATCAGGCTGGCCATCGCTGTGCGCACGATCGTCATCGCCCATACGGAATCAGATCCTCCTTTGAGAGCTCGTCCCACATGCTCTCGCACAGGCTCTCCATGTGCTTCTGGTCGCCTGACGGTGGCATCTTGCTGATCACGCGCGAGAATATGGCCTGCTTGTCCAACGACGTGGTCTGCAGGAGGAGGTGTATGGAGGCGGCGATCTCCAGCCTTTCCGTGTCTGACGGGCATTTCATGATCCTGTCTATGAACTGTATGGCCTTTTCGAACCTTTTTTGCGTGTACGGATCAGCGAACTTTGTCTTTGGATCGTCCTCGATCCTGTCCGCGATCTGCTCCAGCTCAAAGCCCGTCTTGGCTAGCCGGGTGCAATACGGACCGCGAAGGTACCAGGAAAAGTCATACCCCAGGTAGACGTCAAACGCCTCGATCATGTAGACGAGCTTTTGGAGGCGCAGGCGGTCATCAAAAGTGGCCATCCCGTCAGGCGCGTGCGGCACCATCTTGAGGATATATCCCAGGTTTACGGCCCGCGGCTCGATAATCATGGCGCGCACCCGCCCAGGATCCCCAGTCCCGCTCGTTCGCACGACGCTCCCCGACCCATGTCAAGAGCCCGCGCCCGCGCAGGAATTTAAGCGTTAAAGCGGCTTTGGAGCCCTGGAGCCAGGCGGCCGCAGGGCCGGGGCGGCGGGGTCGGGCGCAGGGCGGGCGATCCGCGATTCCCCAGGGCCGCCGCGCCGCGGAGGCCATGCAGCCGGCGGGAGCCGCTGCGCGGCACGGCAGAGGCGATGGCACGCATAGCCGGCGGCGCGGTGGGCGGGCAGCTTGGCGGCATGGGCAAGAGGGCAGAGCGTCGGCGCCTCGCCATGCAGAGCAGGGGCCGCTCCTGAAAGGGCGACCTTAGCACGGCAGACTCGTCGCTCACAGAGGAACGTGCGGGAACCAGGAACGCCCGGACGCGGGGCAAAGGAGGCCATAAGAGCCATCAGCTGCCCCAGGGGCATGATGGGGGCTTCTGGCGGGCGGCAGATGCGCGGGCTCCGAGAGGAAGAACAGCCGGCGCACCCTAAGAGAGCAGGAGCAGCAGTAGCGATGCCGGGACCAGCGTGTAGTCGCGCTCGATGCCGTACTCTGTGCGCGTGGCGACGATTCCGCGACTCGCCGGCGTGGCGTCAAGAAATGCCGACATGCCGCCAAGCCTCTTCCGGTTCACGCGTCCTGCCCACTTTACCTCTATTGGCACCGGCGAATATCCAGGGTCGCGGTACACAAAGTCAACCTCCCTGTCCGAGCGGTCGCGCCAGTGAAACAGGCGCGCCGGCACGCCAAATTGTGACTTGTCAGTGGACATGTTGATCGCATGCCTAGCCAAGTGGTCAGCCACAGCACACTCCACGAGGCGACCAAAATTTGCGTCATCAGATGCATACTTTGTAGCACGCAAAAAATAGTTTTCGTTGTGTTTTCGTGCGTTAAACGCATGAAAAAAGAAAGGGTCTCGCACATGGATTTTTTTGGGCTTGTTTTTTACGGCACGGTCATGGCGCACGTCGTAGAAATACGTGATTAGCACTAGGTACATGTCACGTATGGCTGTTGTGTATCCTTCTGCGACTGTGAATCTTGAGACGCCTATCTTTTTTGCCATTCCACTCCATGTTATCGTTCCTCCGGTTCCGTCGACAAGGAATTCCATACAGTTGGCCAGGTGATCAACCCCATACTTCATTCTGCTCCACTCGTATCTTATGCCGCCAAGATACTCTGTGTAATATCGGTCGCGAATCGACCCTACACTTAGATACTGGTTCACAACTTGTGGAATCCCTCCAGACAGCGCATACTTGTGCAAGATGGAGTTAAGATCGCCGAAGTGAATACGCAAGGCATTTATTGTGCTGTCTTCCTTTCCCTCGACAAGGTTTTTCCATATGGCATGGCGAGACTCTGGAGAAAACGCAGAAGTGTTGCCTAGAATCTTGCGTATTATCGGGGTTTCTAGACACGCATAGTCCAGGAATCCCATAGGGAGCAGTGACCTGTGGCTTCCGCCATCTACCATCCCTTTTTTTCCAACAATACCCTC
>JAPOSK010000440.1 GCA_026709725.1 Paracoccaceae bacterium
GGGATCCGGTCCTCCCGGGGTGAGCCGGGAATTGTGCATGTATCAAGCGACATGCCAATGGAGCGGACCTGACCGGCCACACGTTGGGCGGTATCGGCAACGGCTGCGAGGCTGGCTCCGGATGCCGCAAGGGCACCGGCGATCTTGTGCACGAACAGCGTTCCGGCGACGCCGCGGGGTTGGGGGAGATCGGGCAGGGCAATGTCATCACCGACAACAACCATTCTGACCTTGAGACCGAGGGCTCGGGCCCGCTCGGCGGCGAGGCCGAAGTTCAGCCGATCACCGGTGTAGTTCTTGACGATGAGAAGGCATCCGGCCGCGCCAGTGACGGCGAGGATCCCGGCAAGGACAGCATCAACTGATGGCGAGGCAAAGATATCACCACAGATGGCGGCACTCAGCATTCCCTCACCGACGAATCCGGCATGGCTGGGTTCATGACCGGACCCACCGCCGGAGATGAGTGCAACATGGGAGGGATTCCGGTCGGTTCGGATGACGACCTTGATATGCGGAAAGCCATCAAGTCGGGCCAGACGCCCTTCGGAGGATCTGAGGAGGCCATCGATGGCGTCCGTGACGATGGTGTCGCGTTGGTTGATGAACTGGTTCATGCTGGTTTGATCCTATCGAATGCGTTGCCCTGATGCGTCGAAAAATAATGGATCCCGGGGCCGGATGCGAATGGTGTCGCCCGGTTGCAGCCTGGAATGGATATCCGTCAGGGTGATGATTCTGTGCCCATCAAGATCAAGATGCAATTGCGTCTGGTCACCAAGATGTTCCAGCCGGAGAACCTTGGAGGGTTTGCCCTGTCCCTGCTCAATATGCTCGGGACGCAGACCGATCAGGGCGGCACCCGCGGGTGCGCCGCCAAAGAGGCTGGCGGGTATGGCATTGATGCGCGGCAGACCCAGCCGACTGCCGACATAGAGACTGACGGGATCTTCATAGATCTCCCGGGGCGAGCCGACCTGCACCAGGTGTCCGGATTCGAGAACGCCAATTCGGTTGGCCATCGTCATCGCCTCGATCTGGTCATGGGTGACATAGAGAAGGGTCGCACCAAGCTGGGCCTGGATCCGTTTGAGCTCGATCCGCAGGTCGGCCCGGAGTTTGGCATCAAGGGAGCTGAGGGGTTCATCCATAAGGTAAATCGCCGGATCCCGCACCAGTGCGCGACCGATCGCCACCCGCTGCATCTCACCGCCTGACAGGGCTGTTGTCCGGTTTTCGAGCTTGTGATCAATCTGAAGAATCTCGGCAATCTCCCGGATTTTGCGCTGGATTTCCGCATCCGGTGTCCGCAACAGGGGTGAACGAAGCGGGAAGGCAAGATTTTCGGCCACAGTCATATGGGGATAGAGGGAGTACTGCTGAAACACCATGGCGACATTGCGCATCGCCGGAATGTCTGTGGTGGCATCCCGGCCACCAATGGATACAGTTCCCTTGTCGGGGTTCTCGAGGCCGGAAACAAGACGCAGCAGGGTTGTCTTGCCGGCACCGGTTGGCCCGAGCAGGACCAGAAAATCGCCATCCTCAATGGTCAGGCTGACATCATCCACAGCGGCAATTGTGCCGAAAGATTTTGAGATATTCTGGAGGACGACTTCAGCCATTATCACCACCTGCAGGTCTTTCGGACCCAATCGCAGTGCCGGTATCCCTGTCAAAGATTGTGACCAGTTCGGAGCGGAATGCCAGGCCGACGCTCTCACCCTCCCGGATCGGGATGCCGGATGGCTGGCGTGCCTTCATTGTGCCATTGGGGGAATCCAGGGTTATGATCTGGGTTGTGCCGAGATACTCGATCGCTGTGACGGTGCCCCGATAGGCTGATTGATCATCAAAGGACACATGTTCGGGGCGCACACCGAGCGCCAGTGCGCCCGTGGCGGGTTCGGTCAGTGGGCGGATCGCGAAGCTCTGGTCGCCAAGGGTGACATGTGCGCTTCCGGTTGGCAGCGTGCCGTCAAGGTCAAGGGTGTTCATCGGTGGGGATCCGATAAAGTCGGCAACAAAGAGGGTCGCCGGATAGTCGTAGATTTCCTGGGGCGCACCAAACTGTTCAATGATGCCATGGTTCATGACAACAATCCTGTCACCCATCTGCATCGCTTCCCGCTGATCGTGCGTGACATAGACTGTTGTCGCGCCCATCCGGTCATGCAGGCTGCGCAACTCGCTGGCCATATGTTCACGAAATTCGGCATCAAGAGCACCAAGCGGTTCGTCCATGAGGAAGCATTTTGGATTTCTGACAATGGCCCGTCCGAGGGCCACGCGTTGCCGGTCACCGCCTGAGAGACCACCGACGGGACGATCAAGAATCGCTTCGATGCCAAGGATCCGGGCAACTTCGTCGACCCTGGTGCGAACTTCATCTGCCGGCATGCCCTGGCTGACAAGTGGATAGCGAATGTTCTTGCGGACATTCATATGGGGATAGAGAGCGAACATCTGGAAGACAAAGGCGATGTCACGCTGGCTGGCAGGCCGCTGGCCGACCTCGTCCCCATCAATGAGAATCTCGCCGGAGGTCGGTAACTCAAGACCGGCAATCATCCGGAGGGTGGTTGTTTTTCCGCAGCCAGAGGGACCAAGCAACATGAAAAACTCACCATCACCGACGGTAAACGAGGAGGACTCGACGGCGACAAAATCACCGAACTCCTTGCGTAGATTCCTGATGATGATCTCTGCCATGGAACCGTTCGCCTCAGCCGTCCATGCCTGCCGGTGTCAGCGTTCGGAGGTGATCCGGCATCATGGTCTATTCCGGAAGATGACTGACGATGATGAACATGACCGTACCGGTCAGAGTGACCAGAAACGACCAGGTGTAGACCACAAGCAGAAAGGGCTGCATCAGCATGATCACACCGACAGCGATGATGATGGAGGCCACCATCTCCCATGCGCCCCGGCGCAGATGCAAAAGGTCCTGCATCATGCGGTTCATTTGCGGACAGCTCCGAATGTGATGCCGCGCAGCAGATGTCGCCGCAACAGGATGGTAAAGACCATCACCGGGACCAGAAACAGCGTTGCACCTGCGGCAACAGCCGGCCAGTCCTGACCGCTCACACCGATGATTGTCGGTATGAATGGCGGTGCCGTCTGTGCGGTGCCGGATGTCAGGAGCACGGCAAAGGCATACTCATTCCAGGCAAAGATCAGACAGAAGATCGCGGTTGAAGCGATCCCCGTCATTGACTGCGGCAGGACAACCTTGATGAAGGCTTGCAGGCGCGTGTAACCGTCAATGAGGGCGGCCTCTTCGTATTCAAGCGGAATTTCGTCAATGAATCCCTTCAGCAGCCAGACAGCCAGGGACAGGTTCACGGCTGTGTAGAGAAGGATCATTCCAAGATGGGTGTCG
>JAPOSK010000347.1 GCA_026709725.1 Paracoccaceae bacterium
TGAAATGAAACGCAAAACAGGAGACCATGCGCGTGTCGATGTCGGCGGCGAAATGGTTTCCGCCTTCGTTCCCCATCCCCTGCCACCCACCGATCCACCGTTGGCCTTTGACAGCTCGCTGGCAAACCGGCTCCGGCATGCTGAAAAAGGGCTGGCAAGACTTGACCTTGCGGGCGAAATGGTGCCCTCACTCGACTGGTTCATCCATGCCTTTGTGCGCAAGGAAGCAGTCATGTCCTCGCAGATCGAGGGAACCCAGGCATCGCTCCCGGACCTGCTGCGTTTCGAGGCTGGTGAACACCCATCCCCGAATCCGGATGTTGAGGAGATCTGCAACCACCTTGATGCGCTTGCCCATGCCCGTCAACAGATCGCCACAACACACGGCCTGCCACTTTCCATGCGGCTCCTGAACGAAACGCATCGGCTTTTGATGCGCGGCGTTCGTGGGGCAGAAAAAAGTCCAGGCGAGATTCGTCGAAGTCAGAACTGGATCGGTGGCAGCCGACCAGGCAACGCTGTACATGTGCCACCTCCTCACAATGCTCTTCCTGGCCTGCTCAGCGAATTCGAGAAATACATCCACGGTGGGAACGGTTTGCGACCTTTGGTGCGGACGGGGCTGTTGCATGTCCAATTCGAGACAATCCACCCCTATTTGGATGGGAACGGTCGAATCGGTCGCCTGCTCATCACATTGTTGCTGGAACACTGGGGCCTGCTCAGGAAACCGCTCCTCTATCTCAGCCTCTTCTTCAAGCGAAACCAGGCCGAATACTATCGGCGCCTGAACAGTACCCCGCACCGAAGGCGATTGGGAAGGATGGCTCAGCTTTTTTTCGATGGAGTGGCGACCATTGCCGAAGAATCAATCACTTCTGCACATGAGTTGTTCGTTCTTGTCACACAGGACCGCGATCGGATTTTATCCAATGGCTTGATCTCCGTTTCCGCCATCCGGCTGTTCGAGCGTCTGCCACATCACCCCATCGTCACTGTGACCACCGCGATGAATCTGGTGAATGTGAGCAAACCCACAGCAATGCGTGCCATCAGCATCCTGGAGGATATCGGTGTTCTTGTCGAGAGCACTGGTCGCAAGCGGAACCGTTCCTTCACTTATCAGGCCTATCTTGATCAGTTAAGGGCCGACACTGATCTGGAATCGATCTGATGGATCCGACGCCGGGAGATCATCCTGTATCTGCGATCAAAAACAGGCAAAAGACCCGGTCAAGGCGTGAATCCAGACCAGCCCTGGTGCAGGATTCATCGTATCAGAAGTCACCCACCGTGGGCATACCATGCGATAAAGAACCTCACTTCCTTTCACCATCACATTCGAAGGCCAGGCCATCACGCCCCATGGAGGTGTCATCCTCTTCCCCGCCATGCCGGCAGCCCGCCCGAAGGTCCTCCACGCCCTTCCTGAGGGCCCGGACGCAAGGCACGGGCCGGGCTCCGATACAGGCGGGCTGGAAGCGTGGACCGCCTGCATCCCGACTCCGTCTCCCCACCCCACGCATGACCGTCCGGAAGCACCTCCCTGTCCATCATCAGGTGATGGGACTGCATCCGGCAGGCGGGGCCACGGCTGTCATCCCCGCCCTCTCGTGATGATCAATGGGGACGCCACCCTCATCCCCACCGGCAGGAAGGATGGGGAACCCATCCCCATGCGTAAGGGCCATCAGCCGAAGATGGGGTCGCCGGGGGTCAACCCTCGCTCGGGCCCAGCCCTGCCTCCGGTTGACACCCGACCGCTGCATCTCAAGACCGGAACCGGCGAATTATAGTTTTTCACTTGCCATGCAGTTGCCAACCCGCGTCGGTCAGAGGTGCTCCCGGGCCATGGATTGAATTCGGGCGACCATCGCCTGCAGACCATTGGAGCGCTGGGCTGAAAGATGGTTCTCGAGATCAAGCCGCTTTAACTGTGAAACAGCATCAATCGCAGGCACATCGGAGAGATCTGTTCCGTTGTAGAGCGCGCCCAGAACAGCAATCAGCCCCCGCACGATGATGGCATCACTGTCACCGCGGAACCGGAAAGCCGTTCCTGTGGATGACCGGGCGATCTCCGCAACCATCCAGACCTGGCTGGCGCAACCATGGACCTTTGTCGCCTGCACCCGCAGTGCATCCTCAAGCTCCGGGAGCGCCTTGCCGAGATCAATGATGTAGCCATACCGATCCTGCCAGTTTTCAAGGAATTGAAAGTCTTCGACAATCTGTTCAAACCGGCTTGGTATCATAACGCGAACTCCGCAGACAGGCACTCCATCCTGTCATTATGCAATGCCATGTTCCGACGCTATCGGTCAAATCATCATATGCATCACAGCCTGCCCGCCCCCCTGTTCGCGGTCAACAATCCGCACAGATCCCCCGTCGATGACGAGAGCGATTTTTCCCTGACAGAGTCTTGACGCATCCCGCCCGAAGAGATCATGGCGCCAACCCCGCATCACGGAACCGTTGATATCCCCCCGAATCAGTGATTTGAGATCATCGGCCGTTGCGATATGCTGCTCTGCCACACCATGTTCCTCGGCCTTTGCGGCAAGCAGTATGCGCAGCAATTCCAGTGCAGCCTTGCTGACTGGTCTGGTGGAGCGGCGTGACAGGCGCGGATACAGTTCCGGCGGGCATTCAAGACCACGCCTGACCGCCGCCAGGATTGCCGGGCCATAGCGGTTGATTTTACCTTTGTTGTTGTAGAAGCGGGTCTTGCGCAGATCAGCAGGGTTCCTTGTCTGATGCTGGGCGATTTCCATCAGGGCATGATCGGCCATGATGTGTTTGCGCGGGCGATTTTGCTCGGCCGCCATCCTTTCCCGCATCGCTGCCAGCTCGCGCACAATTGCCAGGACCGCGGGCTTTGTTCTGTTGACCTTGAGTTTTTTCCATGCCGTCATGGGATCCTGTTCAATGTTTGACGGGTTGGCCAGCCTGGAAAACTCCTCATCGAGCCAGGAACGACGGCCATTGGTCTCCAGCATCTCCAACAGCCGCGTGTAGACCGCCCGCAAATGTGTGACATCCGCAACAGCGTAATGCATCTGGCGCTCCGTCAGCGGTCTTTGCTGCCAGTTGGTAATCGTTGCCGAACCCGGCATGGACTGATCCGTCAGGGCCTCGACGAGTGATGCATAGCTGGCCTGATACCCGAACCCACACACCATGGCAGCAATCTGGGTGTCAAACAGAGGGTTGGGGATGCACTTGCCGAGATGCCAGAAGATCTCAATGTCCTGCCCGCCGGCGTGAACGACCTTGACAATGCCGGGGTTGGTCATCAGTGCAAAAAAACACTTCAGATCGATATCACCTGCCAGCGCGTCGACCAGGACCGCATAGTGTTCCGTCCCGCT
>JAPOSK010000152.1 GCA_026709725.1 Paracoccaceae bacterium
ATCGGGGCCCGGTGTGATGCGGGCCCGGGGCGATGTTGGCGGATCACCTGTTATCGGGGACGTGCAGAGTTCCGGGTCCGCCGTGGGGGGATCACGCCCCGGGATCAGCGGAAGAATTGTCCGATGAGGTAGACAATCAGGATCAGTTCAATACGACCGGTAATCATGCCGGCTGCATAGGTGATCTTGACGGCGGGCGAAAGCGTGCTGAGGAGATCGTTGATGCCAAGGACGGTCTCGACAAGGGGGCCATTGGTTGAAAGGGCCGAGACGACCAGAACAAAGGCGGTCGTGAAGTCCACGCCAAGGGCGGTCATGATGAGTTGCAGCATGGCAACCGCAAAGAGAAAGAGAAGGATAAACAGCCAGGCTTCCCTGATGCGGACCGGCAGGGTGCTGTCGGCCTGCATGGTGCTTGGAACAACGAGTGAGGGATAGAGCATCCGGTCCACTTCCGCATGGCAGGATTGGTAGAGAAGTGTGACCCGAAGGAGTTTGATGCCCCCGGCGGTGGTTGCCGCCCCGCCGCCGATGATCGTCAACAGAATGAGAACAAGCTCATTGAGACCAAGGCCGGTTGTATCGGGCCAGTGGGCACTGGTCATGCCCGCGGTTGCAAGATGTGATGCAGTCGTGAAGAGGATGCCCCAGACAGTATCCAGCAATGGCGTCAACTGGCCGGTGTTGTACCCCTTGACGAGCGTCTGCCAGTCATGGCTGAGGATGGCGGCAAGCGCAACGGCAAGCAGCAGCACAGTGAGTTTGAGTTCAGGATCACGCACAAGGTGTTGCGGTGAGAGCGCACGGCGTCGGGCGGTGAGCCAGACGCGCGAATAGGCGAGAGCGAGGAAGAGGAGCATGCCGGCTTCGCTGAAGGGTGCCGGCGTGGTGCCGGGGAGTGTGATGCCGCTGGTGGCAAGCGTGGCCATGGCAAGCATGGCAGCGGCCAGGGGGGCGTTGCCAAGAATGATCAGGAACAGCCAGAGGATGGCAGTTGTTCCCGTATAGATCGGGACGGCGACCTGCAGTGCCTTGCGGAGTGGTCCGGAATCAGATGTCTTGACTTTGGGTGCCGTCGGGGCAGTCCGTGTCGTGTTGAAGGGTGAGAGCATGGCGAGCGCTGCAATCCAGACAAGAAGCCCGCCAAGCCATGCCACTTCAGCCCGCCAGAATTGGAGAGGGACTGCGTAGGTTGCCGGATCAGCATGCAGGGCAATGCCGGTGGTGGTAAAACACGCGATGAAGTCGAGATATGCATCAAGGAGCGAGAGATCCGGCAGGAGGCGGGCTGCCGGGGCCGCTTGGACGGCTGGCAGCAGAAGAAACGCACAGACCAGGCTGAAAAGATGGCCAAGGGACGATTGATGCCGGGTTTGATGCCGGGTCGCGATCGCGATAAAGACAGTTAAGATAAGTGTTAAAATTCCAATATAAAAGAACATTCTTGCCATCGCATGGAGGTCATCGCGGCTGGCAAGGATCGCAGGCACAAACATCCCGAGGCCGGTTGCCATGGCCGTGTGGAAAATGAGGGGGAATCTAGCCAGTCGATCCATGGGGCTCAAGGAACCGGGCCATGGTCTTGATGGTGGCACCTTCCATGCTGATAACCAGGCTGTCACCCGATTCAATCCTGACATCAGGCGTGACTTCAATGATGTCGTCACCCTTGGCAATCGCACCGACAAGGACGCCATCAGGCAGGTTTGCATTGCGGATGGTCTTGCCGCTGAGCTGTGAGGACTCATCGATGTTGATTTCGGCGACCTCGGCAGCTCCATTGCCGATGATCTGAACCTGGGTGATGAACCGGGAGCGGATGTGTGGCAGGATTGAGGCCACCGTGATGACCTGGGGATTGATGATGGTGTCGATGCTGATAACGCTGTCAAGATCGGCAAACCAGGGATCATTGACAATACCGATCGTGGTGACATCCGGATTGACACGCCTTGCCTGCATGAGTGCCAGGAGATTGGTCTTGTCATCATTGGTCAGGGCCATGACAGCATCAGCACTTGCCAGATTGGCTTCTGCCAGGATATCGGGATTAAGGCCGTCCCCCTGCATCACGATGGTCTTGCCAAGCCTGTCAGCAGCATATTGTGCCCGGTCGGGATCGGCCTCGATGATCCGGGCTGGCGGTACACCGGGCTGGGCCTCGAATTGACGAGCGACATCAACGCCGACACGGCCGCCACCGATGATGACCGGCTGACCGAGCTGTTTGTGATGGATTCCGAAAATCTCCATGGTGCGTTCAAGATGATCGGCTGCGATGACAATGTAGATCTGGTCACCGGCATGCATTTCGTCATCAGGGAGCGCTGTCCGCAGATGATCCTGACGCCGCACCGCGACAACGACCGCCTTGAGGCCAAGGAAGGTTGAAGAGAGTTGCCGGAGCGGGGTGTTGAGAACATTTGATTCGTCACCAAGCCGGATGCCGACAATCTGGACCCGGTTGTTGAGAAAGTGGCCCCGATAGAAGATGTCGTGTGCGGTGAGGAGCTGGAGGGATGCCTTGGCGACCTCTGTCTCCGGGTTGATGACCACATCAATGAAGCCGCCGCTCTCGCGGAGCATGGGCTGCTGGTAGTTGAGGTTTCGCAGCCGGGCAATGCTGCGGATACGTTCGTTGAGCTGGGATGCAAGATAACAGGCGATGACATTGCTGTCGTCGGATGCAGTCGCGGCAATAAGCAGATCTGTGCTCCGGATCGAAGCCTTTTCGAGGTCAGCAGGATTGGTTGCCTCTCCAACGACGCCGCTGACACCATGCTGATCCATGGTTGCAATGATGTTTTCACTGCTGGAATCAAGAACCGTGAGCGTGAGGTCGTCCTCGCGAACGAGGAACCCGCAGATCTGGCGCCCCACCTGCCCTGCTCCGAGGACAAGGACTCTCATGACGTCAGGCTCCGCATGCTCTCTGCGGTCTCCTCCTCACCAGCGAGCTGGATCACACGGGTTCCGGCAACCATCTGGGTGGAGATGCCAAGGGATTTCAGTTTGCGGTGCAGGGCTGCGCGCTCCATGCCGATAAAGTCGGCGGCACGGGAAATGTTGCCGTCAAATTTACGCAGCTGTGCCATCAGGTACTCCTGCTCGAACTTGCCACGCGCTTCGCGGAGACCCATATCCAGGTAGGGATTGTCGCGAATCGGGGTGACCCGCTCCGATGTCTTGACAGAGGAAAGTATGTCCTCCTTGGAGACAGGGCGATCCTGCTTGTTCAGGATAATGGCGCGTTCGAGGACATTGTGCAACTGGCGCAGATTGCCCGGCCACTGCATGCTCATCAGGACAGGATGATTAGTGTTAAGACTTATTATACGGAGTTTTGCCGCTTGGTTTACATC
>JAPOSK010000350.1 GCA_026709725.1 Paracoccaceae bacterium
CGAGGCAATCCGCAACCACCCGGAACTTGTGAAAAAGTATCTCGGCAGTGTGGTGCCGATCACCGACAACTACTTTGCCACACTGAATTCGTCCGTCTTTTCTGACGGATCCTTTGTCTATGTCCCCCCCGGGGTTCGCTGCCCGATCGAACTGTCGACATATTTTCGTATCAATGCCGAAAACACCGGCCAGTTTGAGCGGACGCTGATCATTGCCGACAAGGGGTCCTATGTCAGCTATCTCGAAGGGTGCACAGCCCCCCAGCGCGACACCAATCAGCTGCATGCCGCCGTTGTTGAGCTGGTGGCCCTTGACGATGCGGAAATCAAGTACTCAACCGTTCAGAACTGGTTCCCGGGTGACGAGGAGGGTCGGGGCGGCATCTACAACTTCGTGACCAAACGGGCTGATTGTCGGGGGGATCGGTCCAAGGTGATGTGGACACAGGTTGAAACCGGATCAGCCGTGACCTGGAAATACCCGTCCTGCATCCTGCGCGGCGAGGACAGCAGCGGCGAATTCTATTCAATTGCCATCACCAACAACCTCCAGCAGGCTGACACGGGCACAAAGATGGTTCATCTGGGTGCCAATTCCCGCTCCCGGATCGTCTCAAAGGGCATCTCGGCCGGCAGGGCGCAGAACACCTATCGCGGTCTGGTCTCGGTCCATCCCCGTGCCGGGAATTGCCGGAACCACACCCAGTGTGACAGCCTGCTGATCGGCAGTTCATGCGGTGCCCATACCGTGCCGTATATCGAGGTCAAAAACAACAGTTCCCGCGTTGAGCATGAGGCAACAACCTCAAAGGTCGATGATGATCAGCTCTTCTACTGCCGTCAACGCGGTATGGATGAAGAGGAAGCCGTTGCGCTTGTGGTCAATGGGTTTTGCCGGGATGTGCTGCAGGAACTCCCGATGGAGTTTGCAATGGAGGCACGGCAACTTGTGGCCATCTCGCTCGAAGGGTCTGTCGGATGATGGGCTGGCGCGGTCATGCGGATGACCCACGGGATACAGAAGGGTAATGTTGGGATAATGATGTGTTAGAAATCAAAAATTTGCATGCTGTCCTCGAAGAGACCGAAACGCCGATCATCAAGGGGTTCAATCTGGCGGTTCCGACCGGTGAGGTTCATGCCATCATGGGCCCCAATGGCTCGGGAAAGTCAACGCTGTCATATGTCCTGGCAGGACGTGATGGCTATGAGGTCACCGATGGTTCGGTAACGCTTGCGGGTGAGGATCTCCTTGAACTCGAGCCTGAGGAACGGGCGGCGATGGGCATCTTCCTGGCATTTCAGTATCCGGTCGAGATTCCGGGGGTCGGGAATCTGACATTTCTGCGAACGGCCCTGAATGCCCAGCGCAAGGCACGCGGTGAGGAGGCGGTCAGCTCGGCGGATTTTCTTCGCATTGTTCGCAGCAAGGCTGAAACTCTGGCCATCAACCCCGATCTGCTGCAGCGATCGGTCAATGACGGATTCTCCGGCGGAGAAAAGAAACGCAACGAAATCCTGCAAATGGCGACGCTGGAACCGCGGTTCTGCATTCTTGATGAGACGGATTCCGGTCTTGATATTGATGCCCTGAAACAGGTTGCCGCGGGCGTCAATTCCCTGCGGGATCCAGCACGCGGTTTTCTTGTCATTACCCATTATCAACGCCTTCTTGACTATATCGTGCCGGATCAGGTCCATATCATGGTCGGCGGCCGGATCGCCCGCTCCGGTGGACCCGAACTTGCCCGGAAGGTCGAAAAAGAAGGGTATGCATCCATCCGGGCGGCGGCATGATGATCCATACGATGCCAGGCGCACACCATGGGATTCCGGCCATGCACCATGGCTCTGCCATTTGGCTGACGGACCCGGACGGCTCATGAGCAGGCTTGCCGACTGGGCCCGGAAGGCCCGGGCTGATGCCGGGGACAGGCTGGCTGCGCATGGATGGCCGGAGGCGGGGATTGAATACTGGAAATTCACCCCGCCGGGCGACCTTGTGCACAGGGCCCGCGAATTTGCCGATACCGGCGCAGCCGGGGCCGGAGCGCCTGCAGACCGGGGCGGCATGCTTCGGAGGCATCTGTCGCGTTCGGCCCTGACTGTCCACGATCTTGCCGCTCCGGGCCAGGACCCCGTCGCCCGGTGCTCAATTGCGCCCCTGGCCGCGATTGCGGCGACGGATGAGAGCTGGGCCCGTGATATCTACGGTCAGCTCGAAGGTGCCAGCCACGAACATGTGCCGAGGCACCTGGCGTGTTTCAACACGGCCCATGCTGTCGATGGCTACGGAATCCATGCAACCGGCCCCGTCGAGCCAATCCTTCTCATTGATTACGGCAGGGAGAGCTCTGATCGATTGGCATTGCATCGCAATGTCGTTCGTGTTGAAGCGGATGGCAATGCGACAATGCTGGAATTCGGCGCATCATCACAGGCCATCAACCGGGTCCTCGAAGTGGATATCGCCGCCGGTGGCACCTTTCATCATGTTCAGGTTCAGGACTTCGACGCTCTCAATTCAGGCATCACCTACATTTTTGCCCGGCTCGGGGCCGGAGCCTGCTTCAAGTCATTCACGATATCGACAGGGCAGGCCCTGTGCCGCAACGAAAGCTTTGTAACCCTGGCGGGTGCCGGGGGACGTGCCCATATTGCCGGTGCTGCGGTCGGGGGCAGTGGCTTCCATCACGATGACACGGTGTTCGTGACACATGATGCACCGGATTGCGAGAGTCGGCAGGTCTTCAAGAAAGTTCTCAACGATGGTGCTGTCGGTGTGTTCCAGGGCAAGATCCTCGTTAACCCGGATGCCCAGAAAACGGATGGGTACCAGTTGAGCCAGGCACTCCTGATGGATGATTCCAGCCAGTTTCTGGCCAAGCCGGAACTGGAAATCTATGCCGATGATGTGGCCTGCTCGCACGGATCAACCTGCGGCAGTCTTGAACCGGACTCGCTGTTCTATCTGCGGTCACGCGGGATTCCGCTCGGGGAGGCACGTGACATTCTGGCTCTCGGGTTTCTGAACGAAGCGCTGCGGGAAGTCGAGCATGCGGGAATTGCAGACATTCTGAATACACTCCTGGCCCGTTGGCTGATCAGGGGCCGGGGATGAGTCTTGCCGGGGATTTTATACGGTTCCATCATCAACCCGGAGCCGTCTTCCGTCATCGTCTTGCCACAAGCAGTGAGTCGGATGCCTTTGCTGTCCTTATCCTGGCACTCCTCATCTCCTTTCTCGGCCGCATCCCCGGGGTGGCCCTGACATCGCAGTCCTCGGGCGCTGCACTCGCCCCATCTCTTGCCGCCACCTTTGTTGGCGGCGTTCTTTTCGGCGCTCTTTTTTTCTATGCGCT
>JAPOSK010000575.1 GCA_026709725.1 Paracoccaceae bacterium
TTAAAACGCGGCCCACGCTAACGGATTCCACGGCGCGGGCGTTGCCAATATGATTGACGCGCTGGCTTTCGAGTTGCAGGGCAAGTGGAAGGCCTGGATGCTGTTCAACCCGCTTTCGCTTGTCCGCTACAACCTGAACAATGTCACCGGCGACCTTGATGCGATTCTGGCTTCCGGGGCTGGCAAGGAAATGGCGGCGGAGGCCAAGACCGCGTTCCGAGAAATCCACAGGATGATCTACAAGAGCGAGTTGAGCGAGGATTTGACCGCCGCTTTGGACATGGGCGTTGTGCAATCGAGCCTGACCATGCAGGAAATAGAGCAGGGCAGCGGTGTTGACGTCGGGCAGGTGTTCAACCCCACGGCGACCGCCAAGGGCATCCTGGGTGTGGCCAAGAAGGGCGGGGAGGCGTATTTCGAGACGGTGATGAAGGCGACCCGCCTGCGGGAAAACGCTTTCCGCTATGCTGCTTTCCGCGTTTGGCGGAAGCGGATTCAGAATCACAAGTCCATCGAGGAAATGACCGACGAGTTCGGGTACGGGGCGACCCCGCCGGAAACCATCAGGGGCTTGAAAAACAAGGACGAGCTTGCGGCGCGGATGGCCCGCGACATGATGGGCGACTACGGCAACATCCCGATAGCCGCGAAATGGAGCCGCAAGCGGCTGATTCCGTTTGTTTCGTGGATAGCGAGCAACAGCATCCGGTATCACAATTTGTTCCGCAACGCCTACCTGACGGCGCGGCACAAGAGCGCGAAGGAAGGGTTGACCCAAGGCGCGATAGTGGCGGGGATGCTGAGTGCGCGTATGTTCATGGTTTACGGTTTCGTGAACATTTGGAACAACATTTTGTTCGACGATCAGGAAGAGGCGATGAGCGACGAGGCGCGGATGCGGCTGCATCTGAATCTTGGCAAGTGGGGCGATGAGTACTACTCGCTTCGTTTCCAAGGCGCGTTGTCGGATTATCTGGCGTGGTTTGGTTTGGAGGACGCCGGCTCGGTGCTGATGGATCATGCGCGGGGCAGGGCGGACGCCAAGGATATTTTCGCCGCGATGGGCAAGGCTCCGGTGAACAAAATCGCGCAGGGGGTGACGCCGTTTTTCAAGGTTCCTGTGGAGTTGGTTACTGGCGAGGCTTGGTTTCCCGATGTTTTCAACCGGCGCACGATACGCGACCGCGCAAGGCACGTTGGGAGCGCGTTCAAAATGGATTCGCCGGTTGCGTGGGCGAAGGAAATGTTTGGTGTCGCCGCGCCGTCGGACAGCCCTTGGGAAACGATTGTGCAGGCGGTGGTGTACAAGCAGGACCCCGGCAGGACCGCGTTCAACAACATCCGCTCGATGGCGTATGACTGGCTGGCCCATGAGACGGGCGGCGGTGGCGGTTTCGGGCGTTATGGGCCGGAAGCGGACGCGAGGTGGGCTTTGCGTACCGCGAGGGCGATGGGGGACAAGCGCAGCGAGGCATTGGCGAAGAAAAAGCTCCGCGAGTTTGGGGAGCGCAGGCCGTGGCATGAGTTGTTGCAGATGAACGGGCCTTTGGCTATGCTATCCCGTGAACAGCAGAGAAAGTTCCGCGCATCCCTGAGTGCGAAAGAGCGCGGTTGGTTGAGGGATGCCCACGTGTGGCACCGCAAGACCGTTTACGGAGGCGGCTGATGGAAGCACCAAACGACAATTCGATCCGGCATGGGGCGATCAAGTTCACGCTTGGCCCCGGCGATTTGATTTCGGACCCGTTCAGCTTGAACACGAGGTCGTTGCTGTCCGGCAACAAGCAATCCAACAGCCGGCTCGCGATGCAGATTCTCAAGTCTGTTCCTGGCGGCACGTTGCCGGTTGTGGAGTTGCAGGCGCGGATTCCAACGGTTGGCGGTATCATGGGCTGGTCGGGAATCCAGGCGATTGTCGGCGGCGACTACGGGCTGTTGTGGCAGGGGGAGGTTAGTTTTTCCCTGCAATACCGGCTTGTGATGCGCGACACCGACGCGGCTCAAAGCATTGTGATTTTGCAGGTCAACTAGGAGATTGCCATGCCGACCCAGACCGTTGCGATACCCGAAGGCGGTTTCATCGACCTGCACACTGTGGCTGCATTGCGGAACCGCAAGAAGTACGCCATTCAGAACGCGGGAAACAACACTGTTCTGGTTGGTGAATCGGAGACCGCGCCCACGGATTTGGAGGCGCAATCAGGGCATCCGATTGCGCCGAGAAAGGATTTCGAGTTGACGGCTGACGATGGGCAGCATTGTTACGCTTGGACTGGCGAGGCTGGCGCTGGCGGCAGCCGTCTTGTGATTAGCGAGGCCAACTGACATGAGCATCCGGCTGCGACCCGGTGGCGGAGGTGGTTCCGGCGACGGCGTTTTCGGCGCGGCCATCGAGCAGCGGGCGGCGGATTTGCCGGCCAAATACGCCACCGCCGAGCGCACCGATGAACGCGAGCGGCCAGCCGCCGCGTCCGATTTTTGGAACCAATCCATCGGCGGCGTGCAGCTCGCGGGACCGCGCATTACGCTGACGACACCGGAAGGCGCTGGAATCATCATCCAGTTCGACGCCGACGCCGCCGTTGAAGGCTATCAAATCAGTGTGGTAAGTGGCACTGGACGGTCGTATAACGGCGGCCTGAAAACCGTGAGGCTGAACACCACCAACACCGTCTCGCAGAACATCACATGGATCAACACCCTGTCGGGGTTCCCCGGCACGGCTTCGCTCGCGCCCGGCGCGTTGGGCGGGCGGCAACTCGAAGTCCAATCGCACACCGTGGGCGGCTTGGTGCCGACCTATTTCTCCGAGTACTACGCGGTAAACTACACCAGCGCGGTTCACAGCGAGACCAATTTTTCCCTCGATGTGGTGGAGGCCACCGCCGACAATTTGGCTGGCACCGTGGAATGGGACGCGGTTGACCGGGTTTGCACCGTCTGGGTGGCCGCGAGCGGCACACGCACGACCAACGGCTTCGGCGGCACCGCCATGTCCCAAGCGGTATCCGATTCGGGTGCGCCCATAGCGCTTGTGACGCTGGGCCACAGCACCCACGACGCGCCCGTTACCGGTCTTTTCTACATCACCCCCGGCCAGCGCGTTGACTACACCGGGGGGCGCGACGCCCTGAGCGTCCCCGCCCGCGCCGACAGGGGCCTGCTGCTGCACTACGACGGCGGCAACCCAACGTGGGAACTCAACCTCGTCGAGAGGGTGCGGGAGGAGATCGGCAGGCGTTCATGGCTCGTTGTCGGGGGAGCGCCCTCGTCGCGGCTTTCAACCTATTTCGGCCCGGCCCCGGCCCCTGCGCGGGGCTTCTTCCGCAACGGCGGACGCGCCAACCATCAGGTGA
>JAPOSK010000175.1 GCA_026709725.1 Paracoccaceae bacterium
CGGATGGTGGCGTAGGATGTAGCCGATAACAAGTTTGCGACCGGTCGCACGGGCCCTGGTGACAACCCGCCAGGCCTCGTCGCCCGTTCGGGCCAGCGGTTTTTCGACGAAGACATGGGATCCGGCATCCATCGCAGCACAAGCGTAGTCCGCATGGCTGTCGGTATAGGTGGCAATGACGGCAAGATCGGGTTCCAGTGCGAGTGCGTCAGCAAGGTCCGTCATGAGCGGGTAGGTCGAGAGTTCCGGCGGCAGGGCCACCGGCGAGCGGTTGACGAGACCGATGATTTCGGACTCGTCATGGGCGTGATGCGCCAGCGCGTGCGCACGTCCCATGTTGCCGAGACCGGCAATGATCACCCGGATCACTTCACGGCTCCTGCTGTCAGGCCGCGCAGCAATTGCTGCGAGAAAATGAGGTAGAGGGCCAGGGCCGGCAGAATGGCCATCCCGAGGGCGGCGAGGACTGCGTTCCAGTCGGTCAGGAACTGGCCGATAAACACCTGGCTGCCAAGCGTCAGGGTCTTGGTCGCTTCAGCCGGAGCCAGGATCAGGGGAAACCAGAGATCGTTCCAGATCGGTATCATGTTGAAGACCGCCACAGTGGCCATTGCCGGTCGGACAAGGGGCACGACGAGGCGGAAGAAGATCGCATATTCCGACAGCCCGTCAACCCGCGCCGCTCCCTTGAGCTCGTCCGAGACCTGCCGCATGAATTCCGAGAGAATGAAGATCGCCAGCGGCAATCCCTGGGCGGTATAGACCAGGATCAGCGCCCAGAGGGTATTCACGAGGCCGGTGGCCGCCATCATCTCGAGGATGGCGACAGTGCCGATGCGAATCGGGATCATGATCCCCAGAGCCAGATACAGTCCCAGCCACATGTTGCCCCGGAAGCGGTATTCGGCCAGGGCGAAGGCCGCCATGGCACCAAAGAGAAGGATGAAAAAAAGCGAGGCCAGAGTGACGATCATGGAGTTCTGGAGATAGAGCAGGAAGTCGCCCTGCCGGAACACCGTCTGATAGCCGATGAGTGAAAAGGTGTCGGTATTGGGCAGGGACAGGGGTTCCCGGAAGATCGCCTTTCGGGACTTGAAGCTGTTGATCAGGATCACGAAGACCGGAAACAGGGCGATCAGGGTATAGCCGAGCAGGAGCGCATGCATGGCAGCGGTGTTGACGGGGCTGGTTCCGGTCCGCCTCACAGCTGGTACCTCCGCAGCCGGGTCTGGATCCCGAAAAGATAGATGCAGACGCCGATCAGGATGATGCCGAACATTGTCCCGGCAACAGCTGACCCCATGTGGGGGTCACCCAGCTGCAACTGGAAGCCGAAAAAGGTGCGATACATGAACGTCCCGAGGATATCGGTTGAAAAGGCCGGTCCGGCCAGTGCACCCTGTGCCGCATAGATCAGGTCGAAAGCATTGAAATTGCCCACGAAGGTCAGGATGGAGATGATCCCGATCGAGGGAAGAATGAGCGGCAGCTTGATGCGCCAGAATGCCGCCATCCCGGTGATGCCATCGACTTCCCCGGCTTCGAGGATTTCCTCGGGGATGGCCAGCAGGGCCGCATAGATCAGCATCATCGGTATGCCGATGAATTGCCAGACGGAGATCAGCGAGAGGGTGGTCAGTGCCGACTCCTCGCGCCCCAGCCACGGCGAGAAGAGGGATTTGAGGCCGACTGCATCCAGCATGGAGGGCGCAATGCCCCAGATGGGCGAGAGGATGAGTTTCCAGGCAAATCCGACGATGACAAAGCTCAGGATGGTTGGAATGAAGATTGCCGATCGGTAGAAGGTGGAAAAACGCAAGCGGGGATGGCTGAGAAGGGCGGCAAGGGCAATCCCGATCGGATTCTGGACCAGCATGTGAACAAGGAAGAACCAGAAATTGTTGCCGAGGGCGTTCCAGAACTGCTCGGCCCAGACAGGGTTGCCAAAAAGCGTCCGGAAATTCTCCAGGCCAACAAAGATCCGCTCCTGTCCGATTTGTGCGTAAAGCGCCAGCCGCAGCGTGTTGAACAGCGGAAAGATCATGACGGCTGTGTAGACCACCACGGCCGGGGTCAGAAAGAACAGAATGTGCCAGCGGATCCTCATGCAGGTGAGCTGGCAACGGCAGCCCGGGCAGCGGAACTGCCCGGGTGATCAGGTGAGACTACTGATGGGGCGCATACCAGGATGCCAGGCCCTCCTGCAGGTCGGTCGACACCTCCTCGGGTGTCATGGTTCCCCGGATGGCGGCGACGGAGGCTCCCCATGTCCCGGTTTCGAGATTGGGCGTTCCGCGCGAGAGAATCTGGTAGGTTGAGCGAATGGTGGACTCGCACTCGCCCCGCCAGCTGACAAATTCGTTGGCCAGGGGATCCTCCAGAGAGACCGGCGTGCTCGACAGCGGAAAGAATCCCGGCAGTGCGTTGCCGAAGATCGTTGCGAACTCCGGCGATCCCACCCAGGCAAGGAAGGTCCTGGCCGCATCGTGATTGGGGCTGGCGGCATTCAGCCCGATGCCGATGTCCGTGTGATCGGAGATGTAGCATGTATCGCCCGCGTTCCCGACAGGGGGTTTGAAGACTCCCATAGCGAAGTCGGCCTGCGAGTTGAAGCCCGCGATTTCCCAGGATCCTGCCGGATAGATCGCTGCCCGGCCAAGGGTGAAGAGGTTCTGGCTGTCAGGATAGGTCTGGGCCTCGTACCCATCGCCAAGATAGCAGGACCACCTTGCCAGAGTCCGGTAGGGAGCGACCCACATCTCGTCGGTCAGTTTCTGGTCACCGCGGATCAGGGCCTGCCGCCCCTCTTCCCCCTTCCAGTAGTTCGGACCGATGTTCTGATAGCCCATCGTGGCGGCTTCCCACTGGTCATTGGTCCCCATGGACATGGGGATGTAGCTGCCGTCCGCCCTGATGGCATCAAGGACAGCAAAGAACGCATCCTCGGTCTCCGGCACTTCAAGACCAAGTTCCGCAAAGGCGTCCGCGTTGTAGATGAAGCCATGAATCACTGAGGCCATCGGGATGCAGAAGGTGGCAGAGCCGTCATCGGTCTGCCAGGCTGACTTGGCGACCTCGGAGAAATTGCTCATGGCATCCATGTCGTCAAGATTGACCAGATGTCCCTGTTCGTAGAGCACCAGAGATGCATCAAACGGGCGGCAGGTGATCAGGTCGCCGGCGGTGCCGCCCGCGAGTTTGGAATTGAGCGCCGCGTTGTATTCTGTCGGAGCCGATGGCGTAAACTCGACGGCAATATCAGGATGCCGGGCCTCAAAAGCCGGAATGATCATGTCCTGCCAGATCAGGAGGTCGTCATTACGCCAGCTTTCAATGGTCAGTGTTGCATTCTGGGC
>JAPOSK010000277.1 GCA_026709725.1 Paracoccaceae bacterium
GTTCCCGCCAGCTACTGCCATCATTTGTGGCCCCTTGGCCGGCTCCTGCCGCGGTTATTTGGTGATTGGCTGTCTTCGTGGGGAGTGAGTCAACGGCACCATTCCCCCATGCCTGCGCCTGAGTGACAATTTCACCCGGATGACACTGATGATCAATAATGATTGGACCGGATGGATTTGTTCAATGGCTTGAGCGACCGGAGATCGACCCCGCCAGCGCCTGTTGTCATGAGGATTCTCGACGCGCAGCATATCAGGGCATGCAGCGAATTTGTTGCGTGAATTCGTGATGAAAAAGACGATCAGTCAAGTCATGGTCCCTCTATCCATGTGGAATATGCTGTGGGCCACAACGGAATATGCTGTGGGTATGCTGTGGTGATACTTTCAGCATCACGCGGACACCATGTATTGCAATTCCTGTCAGCCCAAATCCGGCGAAACCAGATCGGTGCATGAATTGCCTGAATCCGCTGCCGGGACCCATTTTCCCAAATCTCCACTTTGTTTCGCTCGATGTGCCAGGGTGTGGGGTTCTCATGCCGGGCGCAGATCAGGGAGCGATGCACGACACTGTGAAGATCCTGATCCGGTGGGGCATGGGTCATGACGGTGGAAGGTGGTGCGCGTGACCGGGATAACCATGACGCCGGGGCGTCAGCCTGTGCCGACCCGCGGATTGCGGAACGGCATCTGGCTGCAATCACTGAGATGATTGTCCTGCAATGGGGCCGGTTCAATCAGCCTTGTGTGGCCGCCCTGCCGGTGGCAGGGGATCGCATCCGCGTATGAGGTCCGCCCCTTTCTCGGCGATCATTATTGTTGGAGCGTTGGTGTTGGAGGCGTTGATCTGCGGCATGATGGATGAATCACAAATCCTGAGACCCTCAAGCCCGTGCACCTTCAGGTCTGGTGCGACAACAGCCGCAGGACCAGGACCCATTTTGCAGGTCCCAACCGGATGATGGTCGGTCTTGGCCATTCTGCACGCATAGTCATGCAATGCTTCGCGCGATTGCACATCGGGGCCGGGCAGCACTTCCCTGCGAACATGGTGCCGGAGGGCAGGTTGGGCAAGGATGTCCCGTGCCATCGACAATCCCTTCAGGCTCACATCAAGATCCCTGCTGTCAGACCAGTAGCGCGGATCAATCAGTGGAGGGGCCAGAGGGTCATTGCTCGCAAGGCGGACAGTCCCCCTGGAGCGGGGGCGAACATTGGCACTGTTCAGGGTGATTCCGCAGCCATCGATCCTGGCAATCCCTTTCTCGATTCCGGAACCCTGTCCCAGATGCAGTTGAATATCGGGGCGGTCCAGGGTTGGACCGGAGAACCAGAAACCACCTGTTTCGAAGAGGGCAGAAGCCGCGGGACCTGATTTGAAAAGAAGATATTGCAGGCCGGCCAAGGGTGCCTTGTGCAGACGATCCCAGCCATCATAGCTATCGGGGCCGTGAAGTTCGGCGATTGCGCAGATATCAATGTGATCCTGCAGATTTGCACCAACCCCCGGGAGGTCATGGCGAACGGCGACCCCGACATCATTCAGGTGATCGGCGGGACCGATGCCGGAGAGAAGCAGAAGCCGCGGAGAGCCGATGGCTCCGGCTGCAACAATCACTTCACGGTTTGCGCGCAGGGTTTGCTCCCGCCCCTTGCGCTGAACCACAATCCCGGTCGCACGCCCCTGTTCCAGCACAATGTGCAGGGCCTGCGTTTGGGCCTGAACTGTCAGGTTTGGTCGGTTCATGGCTGGTTTGAGATATGATTGTGATGTCGAGCATCGGCGCACTGCACGCTGGGTGAGTTGATAAAATCCAATACCGGCCTGTCTGGGGCCGTTGAAGTCGGGGTTGAACGGGATCCCGTACGCCTGTGCCGCACGAAGAAAGGCATCGCAGACGGGAAGGGTTGCTTTTGGCATTGAAACGGAAAGGGGGCCGTCAGTCCCATGGTAGATGCCGGCAAACCGATCATTGCTTTCGGCGCGCTTGAAATAGGGAAGCACATCACGATAACCCCAGCCTTCACATCTGTGCACGGTTGCCCAGTTGTCATAATCGGAGTGATGGCCACGGGTGTAGATCTGTGCATTGATTGATGAGCCGCCACCAATGACTCTGGCCTGTGTGAACCAGATCCTGCGTTCCTGCATGTGTGATTGTGGAACCGTCGACCAACCCCAGCTGGCCATCCCTTTCGTCATCTTTGCGAACCCGGCTGGCCAGCGGAAAAGAAAACTCCGGTCTTGCCCTCCGGCCTCAACGAGCAGCACCGAGACATCGGGGTCTTCACTCAATCGTGCCGCCAGGACACAACCCGCAGCACCGCCGCCGATGATGACATAGTCAGCCGCTGTTCGTGTATGCTGTGCAGGCATCAGAATCGTGCCTCAAGAGATCTGCAAGCCATTGCCTGTGGACATCGTGCGATTATCTAGGTGCAGAATCTGCGCATGAAGCTGTGCGGCAAATCAGAACCATGACGCCCCGTGCCACTGTGATGTGATGCGACTGTATGCTGAAATTCAGTGAAAGAGAGCCATTGATCCATTGTGATAAGCCTATGCAATGCGGGATTCTGCCTATGCAATGCGGGATTCTGTTTGGGGGTCGAAGAAAACGACCCTGTCCATGTCGATGACAAAGTCAGCGGATGCTCCCGTTGTCACATTGGCATCGGCGCGAATGCGGGCGGTGCACTCGGTGCCGCCAATGCGGGTTGTGACATAGGTATCGCTGCCGGCAGGTTCCGAGAGGAGAACCGGGCTCGAGAAATGCTCGAGATGGGAGGACCGCGGGTCGGCCCCGTCACGATCAGTGAGTGATTCAGGTCGGATCCCAAGAATGACTCCTTGATCGAGAAAGGCCTGAAGGGCCAGACTGGGATCATGCAGGGTGAGTGAGACAGCAGGGCGGTCAGCGTCGGTCGTTTTGGCGCGCAGTGATTCGCCATCCGCGGCGAGGGTGACCGGAACCAGATTCATGGCTGGCGAGCCCATGAATGTGGCCACAAAAAGATTCGCCGGCTGGTCGTAGATATTTTTTGGCGTGCCCAGTTGCTGCACATACCCGCTGTTCATTACGGCAATGCGTGTGGACAGTGTCAGGGCTTCGATCTGGTCGTGCGTGACATAGACGATCGTCGTTCCGAGATTCTGATGCAGTTTTTTGATCTCTGTACGCATGTCGACGCGCAATTTGGCATCGAGATTGGAGAGGGGTTCGTCAAAGAGGAAGACATCAGGATTGCGCACCAGGGCCCGCCCCATGGCGACCCGCTGACGCTGCCCGCCGGAAAGCTGTCCGGGCTTTCTGTCAAGCAGGTCCCTGATTTGCAGCAGT